>JAKAPO010000247.1 GCA_021807065.1 bacterium | reverse complement strand
GATCTATCGGCGATGAGAAACCGGTTCGCGTCGAGAACGCCCGCCGGTGAATATCCGATCTCGGCACCGACGAATGGCGGGATGAGGATCGCCAAATCGTAGACGATACTATCGCCTTCGATCGATTTGATCGTTCGAGTCCGCGCGTCCACACTATCCACGTCGAAGAACGTCATGCATTCGATGCCGCGCTCCCTCAGAATCGGTTCCACCGTTACATTGATTCCCTCCGCCGGATAAGCGCGCGGGTAGGGCGTGAAGAACACCAGCCGCGATTGCTTGCGCAGATGGCGCTTACGCAACAAAGCATCAACGAGCAATATCCCTTCAACCGGCGAAGGCGGGCATTTGCAGACGGGCGAGGTCTGACCGAGCGCAATCGTACCTCCCTCGAACCGATTCAACCGGCTCCATAGCTTCTGAGCCTGAGCGATACTCGAGTGGTAGTCGCCGAACTCCGTGTTCACCGCGGCCAGACCGGGAATCTGGTTCGGGTCGGTGTGGATTCCAGTAGCTACGACAAGTCTGTCGTACGCGTGCCGGGCGGTGGTAGTCGCCGAACTCCGTGTTCACCGCGGCCAGACCGGGAATCTGGTTCGGGTCGGTGTGGATTCCAGTAGCTACGACAAGTCTGTCGTACGCGTGCCGGGCGCCGGTTTGCACGGTGATCACTTGCTCGCCCAGATCGATGCCCGTGATTCGATCCCTCACCAGGTGCACATCGTGTGGTAGTAGCCGGCGTTCGTCGCGCTCGATATTCACCTTGGCGTTCCTGAATGCGACGTACAGCAGCGCCGGCTGAAAAACGTGGTGGACCGAGTCGGTGATGACGCTTATCGCGAATTTACGGCGGTCAAGGGTATTCGCGAGCATCGTTGCGCCGGTGCCGCCGCCGGCGATGATCACGCGCTCCATGTCAGCGCCTTAGGATGCGCAGCGTGGAGACGATCTTATCCGATTGCTCGTCGATGGAAACGACCTCGTTCTTCGTCTTTGCAGCCCACGCTCGAACGTCTGCCTTCACTCCCGGATCCGTCGCCCACAGTTCGATGACGTCACCAACTTTGGCGCGGCGATACGCAAGCGCCAAATCGGTAATCGGCCCGGGGCAAGCCGAACCGCGAGAATCGACGACCGTACTCATATGAAGAGCGTCTGTCCGCCGACGGCTTCTTGCAAGAACGTCGCGGCGCCGACCACGTCGTCGATCAGCTCGTTGAAATCGTCTTTCTTGAGGCCCATGACACCGGCCATCATCGAACACGCGTAGACTTTGGCACCGAAACCGCGTGCCTCCGCGAGCATCTTGTCCCACGACGGAACGTGCGTCTGTTTCATGCCCTGGGTCAATGCGGAAGCCATCGAAGCGAGCTCCGCGGGGAATGGAAGATCGTGATGTTGTTTGGTGAAGCCGAGCAACGCAAAGCCGGTTACGAAAACGCGGACGTCCGTCGCCATTACCGCTGCGGCCTGTGCGAGAACGCCCAGTGGGATGAACTTGTCGGCCGTACCGCTGAACATGACGATCGAGAGTTTGTCGGCAGTCGGCGGTTTGCCGTTCGTTGCAGCGGGCGCCGCCTCTAGGTTGGTTGTCATTGGTCGAGCCTCCAGGCCGAGGTTACTCTCACTACGAGAAAAGGACGTGAAGGACTCGGGAAAAGCCTATCCGGCGCCGAAGGAGGCGGTTCTCAACGCTGCCTGCCTCCAATCCCGCGAATCGCGAATCGCTTCCGCCTTCCGCGTTTGCCATGAATGAGTTCTACACATGAAGGCGCGACGCCGAACTCTTGAGCGATTGCCCTAACGCACGCGGCATTCGCCGCGCCGTCGGCCGCGCGCTCGCGAACGCGCACGACGAGAACGCCGTTCTCTCGCGAAATTCCCGGGCGCTTCGAACCCGGTTTGACAGAGACGTCGAGTATCACGACGCCGCTTCCTCCGCCGGTGCGGAAGGTGCCGGCTCATCAGGGGGCTCGGGACGCGGCGGCTTCCACGACTCGACCACCCGTTCGGGATCGCTGTTCAGCTCCGCTTTCAACTTCTCGATCCATGCCTCGGTGTAGAGGTAATCGTTGTGGGCGCGATCCCACACACAGTACCGCGCATCCGTCTGCTCCGGATCAGGCGAGTTGCTCTTCGGCCGAATGCCGAAGTGCCGCCATGCGAGCGTGTGAAAGTAGATCGAGAAGGCTGGGAAGGCGGCCTGCACGCGCGTCACCACTTCTCCCGCTCTCATGCGGCTCACGTTCACCGCCTCGACGCGCCTGTCGCGGATGATCACGCGCGCGTTCTCGACCGCCGCAGCCTCTTCCGCAGAAAGCTTCGACAGGTCCACGAACTCCATTGGCAGATCCCGTGCGGCCGGCGAGGCCTTCGGCATTAGGTAGATGCGAAAATCGTATGCCTCGCTGACGCGAACGACTTGTTCGAGCCGCCGCTCGTAGCCCTCGATGAAACGAAGCACTGACGCCGGGCTTTTTTCGTAAGACTGCTGAAGCAATTGCGTCGATTCATGGGTCAGCGATGACAGAAATACCGGAAAGCGCAGTGCGTCGGCGAGCGACCAGCGCTCGCCGAATTCACTCACGAGCCGCCTCTCGAAATTCAGCAGGAGCGCGTTGATCTTTCCCGCAACGAGCGTCTCGACGAGTTGCAATCGCCTGCGGCTGTACCGATGTTCAATGCGCTCGCGTAATCCGAGGAAGAACTCCAGGTTCGCCCTTACGGGATCCTCGTCGTCGGGAATGTAGCGTCGCAAATGCGTGCGCAGGTCCCAATCCTGCGGCTCTCGCGCCTGGCGCTCCTTCGTCGCAATCGCACGGAGCAGGTGCAACCAAGCCCGAAGCATGTGCGCGATGAACGCGTCGAGATTTCGCTCGCGTCGGTCATTGAACAGATCGCAGCCGAGAAGAGCCTCCTCACGTGCTGCGCGTAGATCGCGCACCGCTTACCCGCCCGCGATCGCCGTCGTCTTCAGGAAAAGTTCGAACCAGTCGAGACGCTGCAATACATCGTCGTGCGCCACGGTCGTCGTAATGACGAACGTCGGGGCGCGCGTCTGAAGTTCGGCGAGCGTCATCGTCGACGCATCGCGCACGAAAAGGTTGGGGACTGCGGCCTGCATCTTTGACATGAGCACCGCGTTCCCCGTCGCCGTATCGCCCGTGAACAAGCTCAGAAAATGGCGCCGCGACGAGCCGTTCACCCACGTTGCGAAAGCGTCGTAATAGCCGTATGCGGCGTCGAACAACATGACGTCGGTCACCGCGTCGTTGAGGCCGCCGACCGATAGAACGCCGCCGGCCCCGCCGTAGCCGCCGCTGTGCGCCGTGAGAACGACGCGTCCGGTCGTCGCGATCCCGGTATATCCTTGCCCGCCGAGAAAATCGATCACGTCGTGCATCAGTCTGCCGAAATCTCCGGCGATATGGGCAAGTCTTCCGAAGTCGGAATCCGGCGCATCCTTGGGACCCTGCGGCACGACGAGCACCGCGTTCAAGCCGCTTGCGTCGAATTGCTCACGTAAACGGTAACGCCGGAAAACCTCAGCAACGTGGTTGCGCCAGCCGTGAAAATGCACGACCGCATCGAGCGCGGCGCGCGGCCGGAACTGCGGCGGCACATAGATGCCGACCGTTGAATCGCTGTAATGTGTCGCCGCGTCGTAGAGCACGCCCTGATATACGTGGCCAGCCGCCCGATCCTCGTACGGGAAGGGGGCGCTCGGTAACGAGGGTGTGAACGTGCGCCCCAACGGCACAGGCTGTGTTTGGGCGATCGCCGGCGCAACCTGCAACGCGGCCAGAGTCCATAGGGCC
>JAKAPO010000246.1 GCA_021807065.1 bacterium | reverse complement strand
TCTAGCGAGTTTGAGAGTCGGATTCATATGCGGATCGAAACTGAGTTGATCGTCAATGTCGAGAATGGCCTCTTCCGGGAAAGGCTGAGTCGGATCGAGCGCCCATCTGAACTCATTCAGAATGGACCCAGTGTTATATCGATTGGTCGAACCCAACGGTGAGCCCACTCCGGCGGATTCGAAACGCTCGAATTCTTTGGACAAACTCTTGACATTGTAATGATTGTTGGCCAGAACCGATTCTAGCCCACGAGCAAAACAGGAGCCGATCATGAAGTAGGCGCCATCCGCGGGCAGGTTGAAACGAGGTACGCACCGAGGGAGAAAAAAGTCGTTGCCCAGTCGTTGAAAGGCATAGGGTCCAGCGACATCTGCGGGATCTTTACCCGGAGCGTACCACGTGGAGGCGGGGTTCTGATGATGATTGTTTCGTGCGGCGGCAAATGATAATGGCGTCATGGTTCCCTCCTGTGAGCGGGAGCGGGCGCAACCGAACAAGGACTATCGTCAAATTCAAGCAGCAAGAGCATACTTTCGGGAATCCTGGTGAATGTGCTTCGTATGGTGACCTGACACGGAGGACATGCTGGACCTCTTCTTGCCGTCTGCTCTGCCCCCCCGCTGAGTTGACACTTTGAACCGCCGGGATCGTCGTCGCTGCGCTGCGACCGACAGCGCTCGGTTAGGTTACGTTAGCTCGGCGCTACGCGCCGGTGGGTCGCGCATGTTGGCGGCGGTCAAAAAGGGCGCATATTCGGCGGAGAACTCGCCCGCGGGGCTGCCCTCCCGCGCCCTGACGCGCCCCGCCTGGCCGCCCCTCGACGGCCGGATACACGTCCTAATGGGGCATGACGAATCCACGGCTCGCACCAGCAGCGACGGCGCTGACATCTCACCTGGCGTGAGGATCCCAATTCGGCGTGATCGATTCACGGGCGAGCATCGTTGTCGCTTCGTCATCCAACGCTGGCAACGGCACCACGCTCGTCGCGCTGCTACAAACGTCATGTTCGGATCTCACAACGGGACCATGCTCAGTCACGCTCTTGCGTCGCTGGCGATACCGGCGCGACCCGCTCAGCGTGCATCGGGCGCTCACGCTGACTGTCCTGGTAACGCCCATCGGCCTCGCGCTGCGACCCGCCGCCTAGCCGTGCGCGCACATCCAGCGGAGCAATAACGCTGACCGCGGTCGCAGGGAGTACAAAAATACACCGCTACGCGGCAGTCGGCGCAGAGAAAACGGCGGACTGTCTCTTCGGCCGTCGGACGGTGCGCTACCAACGAGCCATCAGCCTTGGATCGATACCGCATTCCAACGTGTTCTCTGCCGTCGTCATCAGTCCACCCTCGTTGCGGGCGCTGCGGTTCCACCGTTGCACGCAGTGCCCTGCCCCGGTCAGTACCCTTCGGTGCTCGGCGACGTCAGGAATGCGCGGGCGATGCTCGCCGCCGCTACGCCGCGTTCTTGGCCTCGCCCGCGCTCCGAGGGAAGTGCAATGACCGGGGCACCACGATGATCGCAGCGACATCTCGCAACGCTGCCGCCCAGACAAACGTCGCTTTCCCTGTCCTTGCCGCCGGAATCCTCCGCTTTTCGACCGCCGTCCGCATTCCCCCCTCCGATTGCGTGAACGCCAAGTTGATCGCGCTTTTCGAGCCAAAACAACGGCAGATTCGCGCCCTCATGAGCCTGAACAGTGACTTCCCCGTGCCCACCGGGACGCGAAGCCGTACCGCTCGGCCGGAACTCGGCCACCAGAGGGCCGAGTCACGCTCCCTGACGCGGGGAGGCGGCAATCTGGCGTCGAAAACCTCAGTCATTCGGAGAATGTCAGCTAAGCCTGGATTCCTGGTATCCATGCCCGCACTCTTGGACCGTCTCACCGAGTACTTGTCGCGAACCAGCAAACGCGAAGCGACGCTGATCGACGTTACGCGGCAGCCGGAAATGTCGCCTGCAACGCTCGACGCCTGGCGCCGCACCGTGAACAGCGGAGCGATTCTCGTCCTCGTTAGCGATATAGGGCTCGTGCGCGTTCTGCGCGAGAACGGCCTTGCACCGGGCTTCTTAGGCTACGCTCCCGACGACGGCGCGGCGGTGGCGCCAGCGGTGTTTACGGTACACGATCAGCGCTTGCCCGCGGCGCGCAGGGAGGCGCCTGCCGCGAAGCCACCGCTGGCGATCCTTTCCACGTATAACGATGAGGACTGCGTTCAGGAAGTAGCCACGAGCTGGCTGCGCGCAGGATGCGACCTTCACGCGATCGACAACTGGTCGACCGACGGAACGCACGGAATCCTCGAACGGCTGTGCGCCCAGAACCCCGGCTCCATGACGATCGAGCGCTTTCCCGATGAACCTGCCAGATATTTTCGCTGGGAGGCCATCCTAGGGCGCAAAGAGCAGATCGCTGCAGCGATGCCGGGGCGGTGGATATTCCACACGGACTCCGACGAAGTTCGAACGTCCCCCTGGCCCGGCGTATCCATCGCGGCGGCGACGCAGATTGTCGAACGATACGGCGCGAATCGGATCGACTTCACGCTGCTCAATTTTAGGCCGACGAAGCACCACTATTTCCGGGATAAATTGACGGACCTGAAGTTCTTCGAGTATGGCACCCGGCCTGGTCACTTCATTCAGAAGAAAGCTTGGCTCCAAGGATCGGAACCTGTGAACCTTATCGGCAGCGGCGGGCACGTCGCCAATTTTGCGGGTGCCGTCGACTTCCCGTACAAGTTCGTCCTCAAGCACTATCCGATTCGCTCGGCCGAGCACGGCCGGCGAAAAATCTTTGTCGAGCGCAAGCCGCGCTGGGATCCGTGCGAGCGGGCGATGGGAAGCCACGTGCAGTACGACGACGTAGACGAGACAACGCCGCTCGTATGGAACGCCGCCGAGCTGCGGCGCTTCAGCGACGAAACGTTGCGCAGAGATCTTGCGCTTCTGATCTCGGACCTCTCCAGGTCCCCATGAATCGCTTCCTCACCTTTCGGTTCGACGACGGCTTCATTAAGGGGGCGCGACGCGCCGCTCGCCTCTTGCATCCGGATCCGGCAACATTCTTTATTGTGACGGGGCAGCTTGGCGGCTTGGAACTCACTCGGCGAGTGGTTCAAGAGACGACGCTCAGCGACACCGACTTCGGAACGTTGGAGGATTGGCGCCGGCTGGTCGAGGCCGGTCATGACGTACAGACGCACAGCGTTACGCACCCGTATTTCAGTCGTCTGTCGCCGGCCGAGCAGCTTGAAGAAATCCGCGGGTCGCTGGGCATCGTTCGGCAACTGCACGGCGGCCCGTACGCGTTCTGCTTTCCTTACAACGATATCGTTCCCGTCGATTTGGCGTCAGAGGGACTTTCCGCCGCAGGCTTCCGGTCGAGGTCATCCGGCGATGCCCCACTGGTTAATCGCCTCAATGCCGTCGATCTCTTTTCGCTTCAAAGCTGGATGGTTCGAGAGCGCCATTTCGATCGGGTCGTCGCAGATCTTCGCGACGGCATCGCGCCCGAGACGTGGACGATTCTCGGCTTCCACAGCCTAGACGGTGAGGGCCACGAACCCTGGAGTTCATCCTGCTTCTCCAGGCTGGTGGAGGCTGGTCGAGCCTTCGGGTACACCATCGTAAGCGTCGCCCAAATGCTTGCGCGCTTGAGCGACTCCTGCCGTGAGCGCTGACCGGGCTCCCGCGCCGTTTATCGTGGGGGTGGGTCGATCGGGCACAACGCTCATGCGAATGATGCTAGACGCGCATCCGGATCTTGCGATCCCGGGCGAGACGCACTTCCTGGCCGAGCTGATGTGCGAGGGGATGCCGAACGAAGGTCTCTCGAGGAGAT
>JAKAPO010000245.1:1722-3850 GCA_021807065.1 bacterium | reverse complement strand
GCGTAGCGAAGACGAAGGGTTCGCTGTTCACGATGACAAGAGCAACGCCACCGTCAACATCCAGCAACGGCTCCGCCCATAATAAATCAGAGTTGCCCTAAAGCGCCGCGGTTTTCAGCAAACTCTTAGAGGTCGCGCGCACCGCGGCGGCAAGACGCGAGTCGAACGACAGCACGGTGAGCGCGGGAAGCTCCTCTTGAGGCGTCTTCGCGCAGGCAAGATGCCAAAGAGCGGCGCCGCGAAGCATCCGGTTGGCTATTGAGATATCGCCACGGACCCGTTGTCAGTGCCTCACGCGCGGCTGCAACGAGCACGGCCGCAAGAGCGCGCTCCCGATCGATCCGCGCGATGATCGCCGTCGAAGCGTTCGTAGTACGGCGGTTCGTCGATACCAGTGGCGTGCATGGCGCGCTCGCGCCCATCTTATCACGCCGAACGCCACTACCGGCAAGGCCTGGAGCACGAACTTCGGCGGGTGCCGTCCGCTCAACGATTCCCCACCTTTGACCATAGTGAAGGACCATGGTCTAATAATACCGAAGGCGCTGCCGCGTGGAAGAGATTGCTGTTTCGAAATTTAAGGCGACGTGCTTGGCGGTCCTCGAGCGCGTTCGCAAGACCCATCGTGCAGTTCGCATCACGCGCTTCGGTCAGCCGATCGCCGAGGTCGTCCCGCCGTCCGCCGCGCCGGCGCAACCGGGTTGGCTCGGCTCGCTCGCCGGCACCGCGAAGATTCGCGGTGACGTCATCGCCCCGGCCGGCAACGAACGCGACTGGGATGCGCTGCAGACGTGAAGCTTCTGCTCGACACTCACATCTGGCTGTGGAGTCTCCTCGATCCCGCCAAGCTCTCGCGCCGTGTGGCGAGCGCTCTTCAGAACGACGCCAACGAGCTGTGGCTCTCTCCGATAAGCGTTTGGGAGGTGCTGATGCTTGCGGAGCGAGGCCGCATCGTCTTCGATCGGGATGCCGTGGAGTGGGTGCAAGAAGCCCGCAGGGCGGCACCGCTTGCCGAGGCTCCGCTGACCGTCGAGGTTGCTCTCGCAACGCGAGGCCTCGCGCTTCGCCATCGTGATCCCGCCGACGCCTTCCTCGCGGCAACGGCGAAAGTCTTCGGCCTCACGCTCGTCACCACCGATCGGCGATTGCTCGCAGTGCCGGGTATCCGCACGATGCCGAACCGCTAAGCGCAGACCGTTTAGCGTTGCGGCGATTTCGGCGCGTCGCGCCATGGCCGTTCGTTTGCGACGCTCGCAGGTGCTTGCCCCGTCCTCGGATAAGTGGAAAAAATTTCTCGTTATGGTGACACTCGATGGTGTGAAGGTCGCCAAGCTACGCATCGAACGGGGTCTTTGCTCGCAGCAGGCCCTCGC
Source organism: bacterium (assembly GCA_021807065.1). Taxonomy (GTDB): domain Bacteria; phylum Vulcanimicrobiota; class Vulcanimicrobiia; order Vulcanimicrobiales; family Vulcanimicrobiaceae; genus Tyrphobacter. Next base: position 2,477 of record JAKAPO010000245.1, on the reverse strand, counting down.
GGAAAGCGCAAGCGTCAGTCCACGTGTCGTCTGGGATGCGGAGAATGGCAGGCCGGTCAGCCCCAGAACGCAGCTTTCGATAGCAGCCTCGCTCGGCGTGAAGCCTGAGGATCTGCTGCCGACGCCGCTGTCGTCACGCGTAATCCGATTGCTGCGCACGCGCGTTGGAGCGGTATCTCTGGTTTTGGCTGCCACCGGCGCATTGCTCGCGCTAAGCGCCATCCTCGCGGTCATGGGACTGTCGCACAGGACACCTGCGCCGATAAGCGCCACGCGGGGTAGCCCCGGTGATCCGCCGGTACGGATCGCCGCCGTGCGCTTTACGGGCATGATCGATCACTACACGATGACCGTGCGCGGCTCGGGTTTCGGCGCTAGCCCCTTCGCGAAACCGTTTTACGGCACGGCGCCATATCTCCACATCGCAGACGTCACGCAGCGTTTCGAAGCCGGCTACCCCGGCGACAACGAAAAGATCGATTACGAGTACTGGAGCGATCGCCGCATCGTGGTTGCGGACGTCCAGGCGATGCCCGGCGATTGCATCGGAATCATGCTCTGGAATCCCATCACGCATCTCGGTGCGGCGTGGGGCGGCAACATCCCCCCGGTACCGCCGGGCGCGCCGCAGATCCGCTCCGCTCGTTTCTTCGCCAACGGCGACATCACGCTCGTCGGATCGAATTTCGGCAGAGCGCCATTTGCGCCGCCCTTCTCAAGCAACGACAATCTCGCGCGCGTCGCAGATGCCGCCT
>JAKAPO010000245.1:0-1712 GCA_021807065.1 bacterium | reverse complement strand
GCAAATGGACGGACACCAAACTGCGTTTCGTCTCTTGGTCGGATCGGCGCATCGTTATCGCTGGATTCAGTGGCGCGCCGCCGCCTGACGGTATGCGCATCGAACCCGGTGACCCAGTGACCGTGGCGCTCTGGAATCCGCAGCGCCATCTCGCGACGATGTGGGGCGGCATCGCGCGCTGAGCGCGAATGCCTCAGGCGATCGAGAGTTCTTCGACGTTCAGCGCACGCGCGGCCGCGAGGCCGTCTCAGAGGAACACCGAGCAGCCGCGCCTCATTGAAAGAGCAGCGCGTCTAACATTCCCATGACGCGAGCAAGTTCATCGCCGCCGATACGGCCCGCGACTGATTCGACTCGGGCTTCCCTGTCGATAGAACGAATCTGATCGACCAGTACCATCGCATTTCTGCCTCGGAACTTCACGGGTACGGTAAACGTCCATCGCTTTCGCTTACCCGTCATTGCACAGACCACGACGAGCGACGAGCGGCTATTATAGAGTCTGCTCGAGATTACCAGCGCTGGGCGCCGACCGACCTGCTCGTGGCCACGCGTCGGATCGAATTGCACCCAGACGACGTCGCCGCGATCCGGAACTTCTTGCCCTTCGGTCGTCACCAGGCTTCGGTTCCTCGCCGGGGCCCCCAGTCGAGTTCGCGCGGTTCCTCGTCTACTTTCCCCATTCGATCGACAAGATCGATAAGTTCGCAGCGCACCATCGGCGCACGGTTCGACGATCGCATAACGTAAGCACCGTCCCGCGGCTCCAATTCAACAACACTGCCGTTCCCGAGCTGAAGATCGCGGGCGACTGCTCGGGGGACACGTATCCCGAGGCTGTTGCCCCATTTGGTTACGGTGACGCGCATGATATCCAAAGTATATCATGGGTGCGAACGGCCGTCTCGCGGGCGCCGTTCTTGCGCACGACCGCCGGAATCGTCCTTGCGCAACGGCATCCTCGCAAGGCTCTCGCTCGCCGGGAAAGATCTTACCGAATATTCCCTGGACACGGTGAAGATGTTCCATCGCGACGCCAACGCGGCCGGATTGGCGATCGATGCCGACCGCTCAACCGTGGCGCAGCAGTACGGTGAGGATCGTTGTCGTCCATGACGTCACGATCAACCCGATGCCCCACGTGAACCGCTGATCCATCTGGCCGAACCGCTCACCGATCTGGGCAAACTGGTGCCCGATCTGCCCGAGTCGCTCCGTCACATCATGGCGCAAACCGGCGATACCCGCGTCGATGCTATTGAGCCGGTCGGCAACCTGCTCGTAGGCGCCCTCTATCCGCGACAGCCGGCCCTCGAAATGTTGCGCGCTCATGCTCCCTTATCTATAGTACCACGGAGCGCAATTTCCGGGACAACATCCCGCCGAGTACAGGCGCGGCAGGAACGTGCCTGCGGCGCGTCCGATGAGGCATCCCGTGCGGATTTTCATCTCCGCGGCTCTGGCGGTGTTCTGCTTCGCCGCCGTAGGTGCGCAAGCCGACGCGATGGTGCTCATCCGCCTGCGCGCCGACCGGATCGCGTTCTACTATAGCCGCTTCGTCGTGATGGCGGATGGCAACGTCGACGTGCGCACGAGCGACGGTATGGAGATTCGGGGTGACGCCTTCTCGATGGATCTGCGGCTCAACCGCTTCCTCGTCGCCGGAGACGTGCAGCTGACGACACCGCATGCCTCGCTCTCCGGCGCGGCAG
>JAKAPO010000244.1 GCA_021807065.1 bacterium | reverse complement strand
CGATCTCCGATCTACGACGAGGACAGCGAGCGCACGCTCCTCGACGTGATGGCGTCGCAAAAAACGTCGGATCCCGAGGAACTGGTCGTGACGCAAGAGGTTTCCGACGATATCCGGCAGCGGATTCGTCAGAATCTCTCGGAGCTCGAGTCGCAAGTGCTCGAAGCCTATCTGGAAGGCAAGAGCTATCAGGAGATGGCGCGCGACCTCGGCCGCCACGTGAAATCGATCGACAACGCGCTCCAGCGCGTCAAACGAAAGATCGAGAAGAATCTCGCTGAGTTCGAATTTCAGTAGAATTTAGCGTAAGGAAGCTCTGATTTAGTCCAGACAATGGTATGGGTTACATAAGAGCTTCCTTGATTCGCTGGAAGATCGCTTCGCGGTCCTCCAGCGGGTCCACTGCGAACGTCTCCATCGTTCCGGCCGAGCCGATGGGCAGGATGGTTACGGTCACGCCGATACCGCAGATGTCCTGACAGGAAGTCCCGATCACGCGCACGCGCTTCCCGAACCCGGCGTCCTTGCAGCGGGCCTTCAGCCATTCACGCAGCTTGAAATCACCGATGCGCTCGGCAAGCTCCGGCATCTCCTCTGGGATGCGCGTCCTGTAGCATTTTTCGCAGACCAGGACGGCCCCCGATTCGCGCCACCTCGGCTCGACGGATTTCATGAAGCGTAGGTTCGGGGAACATCCCGTGTCATCCTGAGCGTAGCGAGCGAAATCGAAGGACCGACGGCACGCTCTGCGAGAAGGCGCTTTTTTAGGCCGACGTAGCTCAGTTGGTAGAGCCCCGCACTTGTAATGCGGTTGTCGCCGGTTCGAGTCCGGCCGTCGGCTCCGCCCATCTTTACGCACTCTTTATGATGCGCAGCGCTTTCACCATGGGTCGCGAGGCGGGCCCAATAGTACAGTATTTCTACAGGCAGCATGAAGCGCATCAATACCTTTCATAGGATCTTCACGGTGCTCATCTTCGCAGTCGTGGCGAGCCTGACGGTCTACGGATACATATCTCTTGTGGTCGACACGTCTCTGAGCAACGTGGTCGAGCGCGAGTATATGTGGTACGATGAGTACCGCGCTCTTGACGACACCTTCGTTAAGCGAGAGGTACATGCAAACGTTGCGTGGGCCGCTCAACCCGTTGCCTCGCAATGGCGCCGTGCAGTCGTCGAACAGCGCGCTACGGATGCAGAGATCACCATGCTTCGGCGCCGCGCGCGTGATCCACGCGACGCATCCGCGCTAGAGAAGATCGCGCGCGAGCATCGTGGAGCCGTCGCGTCGGCATGGCGCGTCATGCGTCTCGCCGAGCGGCACGACAAGACGGCCGACACGGCGTATAGAACGCAGGTCCTCGCCGCGTACGACGCGATGAGTAATACGATCGAGGGTATGGTGCACGTGCACAACGAGGCGGCCGGCGCGGCATACAGCCGACTCGAGAGGTTAGGTTCGCGATTGCAATTAGTGATGATCGGAATTGGGCTTCTCGGATTGGTCATCCTTACCGGGCTGACGTACACCATGCGCATCTACCGGAAGAATGCCGACGAGGCGACGCGACGCGAGTTCCAGCGGCTCAAGCAGGTTGCGCTCAGCGACAGCCTTACCGCGCTCGGCAATCATCGCGCCTTCCGCGAAGACCTGGAGAAAGAACTGTCGCGATCCCGTAGGCACGGTCACGCTCTGACGCTCGCGCTCGTCGATCTGGACGATTTCAAGACCCTCAATGACGCTCGCGGCCACGCGCACGGCGACGCCATCCTCGTTCAGACCGCTCGCGCGATGGCATCCGGTAGGCTCGAAGACCGAGCGTATCGGATCGGCGGCGACGAGTTTGCCATGTTGCTGATCGAAACGCCCGGATCGCACGCGAGAATCGTCTTGGAGCGGCTGCGGGAGAATCTGAGGAAACGGCTGGTCGGCGCGACGGTCTCGATCGGCTTCTGCCAACTCCAGGATGATTTCGACGAGCACGATATCTACGAGCGGGCGGACGCCGCACTGTACGCGGCCAAGCGCAACGGCCGTGACGCGATCGTCGATTTCACGGAAATTCGCGATCGCACGCCGGTATTCTCCGCACGCAAGACGGTTGCGCTGCAGACGCTCGTCGAGCAGCGCGCTCTGAGCGTCGCGTTCCAGCCGATCTGGAATGTCAGCCGTAAGGACATCTTGGGCTTCGAGGCGCTCGCGCGTCCGGATCCCCGTTTGGGTTTCAGCGGTCCTCAGGAAGCGTTCGACATCGCGGAGCATCAACGGCGCGTTTCCGATCTGGATCGCGTCTGTGTCGACAAGATTCTCGAAACCGTCGCCGGCTCGCCGGGTTCGGATTTGGTGTTCGTCAACATCACTCCCGAGACGCTCGGCCGACAGGATTTCCACGCGCGTAAACTCGCCGCAGCCGTAGAGGCAGCGGGCCTCAAGACCAGACAGATCGCCATCGAGCTCACGGAGCGGCGCATCACCGATACGCGCGAGCTTGTTCGTCACGTGAGCGAGTTGAGTGATCTCGGATTCCTTACCGCACTGGACGACACTGGCTCCGGATGGGCGGGCCTCGAGATTCTCAGCAAATTCACGTTTGATTTCGTGAAGATCGATCGGAGCGTCATCGCCGATGCGATGACGCAGAAAAGAGCCCGCGGCGTACTTGCCGGTATCGTCGCAATTGCCGCCGAGGGCGGCAGCTTCTTGATCGGCGAGGGCATCGAGACGCGCGAGCAATTGGATTTCTTGCGCGGTCTTCGCGGAACGTCGGCGCAGTTCACGGGCATCGGCGGAGTCCAAGGCTATCTGCTCGGGCGCCCGCGCTCGGGCTGTCCGGATCCCGCCGCCTTCGCTCGCTACCGGCACATCCTTACCGGTCCGCACGCCATCGAAGAGACGGTCGCGAGCTAGTCCATAGGAGGCGTGCGCATGCTCGGCGCAGTTGGAATGCCTCGCCAAAACTAGACACTGAGTGACGTTATTCTTGCTAGGTCACGCTCCCGCCAGGAAGCCGGCCTGAGGTAGCCGAGACTCGAATGGGGACGTCGGTTGTTGTAGTGATCGATCCACGGCACGACAACGCGAATGACTCCATCGAGGGTGGCGAAACGGTGCTGCCACACGCATTCGCGCTTGAAGGTCTTGTGTTACGCTTTGACGACGCCGTTCTGCTCGGGCGTGTGCGGATGGATGAACTCCTGGCGCAGGCCGTACGATGCAAGCAGACGTCGATAGAGCCGCGACACGAAGACGAAGTCATTGTCACTGCGCACGACGACACCGGCGCCGGCTACGCCGGATTGGAAGTGCTCAGCAAGGTTACGTTCGACTTCGTCAAAGTCGATCGATCGGTCGTAGCGGAGGCCGTCACTCAGAAGCGCGCGCAGCGTCCTCGCCGGAATCATGGCCATCGCTCAGGAAGGCGGCAGCTTCATCATCGCCGAGGGCGTCGAAAACGTTGAGCAGCTGGCGTTTCTTCGCGACCTCAAACCGCTTGCGTTCTCGAGCGGTGGCATCAGCGGGATTCAAGGGTACCTGCTCGGACGCCCGCAATGCGCTCTCGCCGTCGCTCGAGGCCTTCGTGGCGTTCGGCGGCATCCTTGAATCGGGCGTGCAGGTCGCAAGTTAACTCGTAGCGTACCCTTCGCAATCGTCTTGCGGGTAGGTGGCCGAGTGGTTAATGGCACCAGACTGTAAATCCATCTAAGCACGGTTTCCGTTGGTCGCCGATGGTCACAAAAGCCAGTAAAATCAGGGTTTTTGCCCGCCTCATAGTCGCCGATGGTCGCTGACGGTTGCCCTTGACGGCAACCGAACGGCAACCGTTTGGCAACCGCAGCATGGGGAGGCGCTTGCGTGC
>JAKAPO010000243.1 GCA_021807065.1 bacterium | reverse complement strand
TCTGAAGATCACGACTGCTCGCTACGTTACGCCAAAAGGGCGTAACATCCAGCACAAGGGTATAAGGCCAAATATCATCGTAGAGCAAAGCCTCGATCCGCGCCTCGTCGACACGTCAGCCGATCGGCAGCTGCAAGCCGCCAAGGCATGGCTGAGAACTCACTGAGTTCCAGGACTCGCGCAGAGGAACGAGGCAACCTTTCCGCGATTCACCGCGTTTTTGAGATGAGCACATGAAAAGACGATTCCCGATCTACCTGACGCTCGCAGCGTTGTTGGTCGGCATGTTGGGAGCCTCCGCCCCGGCGAGCATCTCAAACGACGATCGCAACGAAGTCGCCGTGAGCTATCATTATCTCGTCGAAAACTACTACAAGCCCCTTTCGGATCAAGCGATACTCAATAGCGTGCGCGGTGATTTGCTGGCGACGCTTCGCTCGGCCGGAATCAAACGCGCTGCGCTACCGGCGATGCACGCAAGCAACTCGCCCGATAACAACGTCCGCGAAATCGACCTCGAGATCGAGCGCGCGCAACGCGAAGCCCATGGCCTGCGCTCGGCGCAGTCGCTGACCTACGCGGCGATCGACGGGATGATGCGCTCGACGCATGACGTCTACACCGTTTTTCTCACACCAAAAGAGTTCGCCGCGCTGAATCAGGGGCTCGATGGCGGTAACTTCGGCGGCATCGGCATCGTCATTCAGCAGAACGCGCAGCGTTACATCACGGTCGAGGACGTCATCCCCGACGGACCCGCGGACAAGGCGGGCATCCAGCAAGATGACATTATCACCTCGATCAACGGTATCTCCACCAAGAACATGACGCCGCTTGCTGCCAGCAAGCACTTGCGCGGCAGCGTCGGGACGCGCGTGGTGCTCGGGATCGAGCGCGGCGGGAAGGCGCTCGCGCATCCCGTCACCATCACGCGCGCAGAAATTCACGACGTCAGCGTCTTCGAGAAGATGCTCCCCGACAAGATCGGCTACATCGAGTTGACGGTCTTCGGTCAGGATACCGGTACGGAGCTGGCTCAGGCACTGCAACGGTTGGAGCAAGAAGGCGTCCGGGCGATCGTGCTCGATCTGCGCGACAACGGCGGCGGCTATCTGAACGCAGCGATCTCGGTGAGTTCCAAGTTCATCCCGAGTGGGCCGATCGTTTCGGTAGAACAGCGTTCCTCCAACGTTACGACGTGGGAGGCCGACGACACTGCGATTCCGCCACTTCCCCTAGCGGTACTGGTCAACGGGCATACTGCTTCCGCATCGGAGATCACATCGGCCGCAATCCAAGACAGCGGCGTTGGAACGATCGTCGGAACTCGCACCTTTGGAAAGGGCGTCGTCCAGACGATCTACCCGCTGCCACCGGACGGCAAGGCCGCGGTGAAGATCACGACGGCGCGTTATCTCACGCCCGATAACCGCAACATCAATCACATCGGCATACAACCGAACATCGTCGTTGCGGAGAACAAAGCGCCGCGCTTCGGCGAACCCTCGCGGGACGCGCAGCTACGTCGGGCGATTCAATATCTCGACGGTCGCCTCGCGCGGATGGCGGCACAGCAGCAGTAGCCCGCGCGACGACCTTAGTCGGTATCCTTCCTCTTGCGCGACCTCTGCGAGGTCGCGCCGCCCATTCTCGACGATTTTTTGCGTCTGCTCTTCTGCGCCGTCTCTGCCGCAGGCAATTCGGCATCGCCGGAGGCGGCCGCCCGCGTTCGGCGTCGCCGAGCCGGCTTTGCAACCAGCGGCGGTTTCTCTTCCGCGACGCTTAAGCTCGGCGGCGGCGGCGCGACTGCGGGCGGGGATGCTGCCGGCACCGGCGCTATCGCCGACCCAACAACCTGCGCGACGCCGTGCCCGCGGCCACGCCTCCCGCGCCGCCGCCGCCGGCGTTTGCGGTGCGCGCCTTCCTGCGCCGTTACGGACGTGGAGACGGATGCAGCCTCTTCGGTTTCCGCCTGCCCTTCGGTCTCCATCTGCACCTCGGCGCTCTGCACCGATATTCCGACCTGGCTCGCAGCCTCGAGCGCGGCGCGCCCGCCCCGGCCCCTTCCTCGGCGACCGCGCCGGCGCCGGCGCTTCTTGCGGCCGACCTCGCCGTTGCCGATGACGATCGCCTCGGGACGCTGCTGCGCCTTTGCCTCGATGGCGAGCGCCTTGTCCGCAGCCTCCTCTTCTTCGGTAACCGTCGTGATGCCGATCGGCGGCCGGGCCTGTGCCTGCGCTGCGGCCTCTTCGGCCAGCTCGCGCAGCGCCTTCGTCTCCTCCGCCGCACTCGGAGCGCCCTTGCGCTTGCGGCGGCGGCGAGTCTTCTTGGCTCCGGCGGTGATCAACTCGGCGAGCACGGTGTCGTTCTCGTCGTCGACGTCGATGATGCGAATGCGGGCCTGCGTTCCAGCGCTTGCGCCCGCGTTTTCCACTTCGACGATGCGGCTGTCGATAACGGCCGCTGCCGACGTTGCCGTCGGGAGGCGCCCAGTGAGCAACTCGACCTCGTGCTCGTCACCCACGCGCACTTTGCCGTCTGCCGCGACCGCCGGCGGATGCTCGATCCGCCAGTGTTCGGGCGGCAACGTCGGGTCGGTACGCACGCGAATCGCGCGGTCGATTCTAGCGGCCAGCGCACGGCACTCGTCGGCATACCAAAACTCCATCTGTGCGGCGACCGACGGTGCGGCGTAGACGACGACTGGTCCGCTGCCTTTTCCGTTCTCCTCGCGAATGTGGCGGAAAGCTGCGATGGCGACCGACTGCGGCGACATGACGTGGCCAAGACCGCTGCACGTCGGGCACGAGCCTTGGAGCTGCGCGCCGAGATCTTTTCCGACACGCTTGCGCGTGAACTCAAGTAATCCCAGACTCGAGAACGACTGAATCGTCGAACGGGTCCGATCGCGGCGCAATCCCTCTTCGAGAGCTTTGATGACCTTGTTGCGCGACGATTCCGAGGCCATATCGATGAAGTCGACGACGATAATGCCGCCGATGTCGCGTAACCGCACCTGTCGCGCGATCTCGGCCGCAGCCTCCAGGTTCGTCTTGACGATGGTGTCCTCCAGATTCTTGCCGCCCGTGAACTTCCCGGAGTTGACGTCGATAACCGTCAGCGCCTCGGTAGACTCGATGACGATGCTCCCGCCCGAGGGAAGGTTGATTTTTGGGCGCAGGAGCTTACCAAGTTCTTCGTCGATTTTGAAGTCGCCGAAGAGATCGCGACCACGGTCGTAATGCTCGACGCGGTCCAAGTACTGTGGGCCTAGTAGCTGGAGAAACTCGCGTACGCGGCGGTACTCGGCTTCGTCGTCGATCAGGACGCGTTCCACGTCGGCGGTGATGAAGTCTCGTGCGGCTTTGTAGACGAGATTCATGTCTTTGTGCAGCAGCGACGGTGCCGTCGCGCGTTTGTACGTCTCGAGAATACCGTGCCACATACGAATCAGAACGCCGAGATCCGCGATGAGCTCGGCCTCACTGGCGCCTGCCGCGGCGGTACGAACGACGGTCGCCATGCCTTCGGGACGAATTCGCTTCATCACCGATTTGAGCCGGGTACGCTCGTCGGGAGATTCGATCTTTCTCGAAACGCCGGAGTAGCGGCCCGTCGGCATAAGGATGAGATAGCGCCCGGGCAGCGAGATGTTGGTCGAGATGCGCGCGCCCTTGAGCGCGCGCGGTTCCTTGACGATTTGCACCAGGACTTCGTCGCCGCGCTTTACCTTCTCGGCGATCGTAAAGCCGGAATGCCCGTGCGTGACCTCAACGTCGCCGATGTTCAGCGGCTGCTTGTTGATGTCGTCGACGTAGAGAAACGCGTTGCGCCCCAAGCCGATGTCGACGAAGGCGGCGCCCATTCCGGGCAGGACGTTCTGTACTTTTCCCTTGTAG
>JAKAPO010000242.1 GCA_021807065.1 bacterium | reverse complement strand
AACGCGTCTGCTCGCGCTCCTCCAGATACCCGAGCACGAGGAAGAGCGCTGCGCTGAAGAGACCGTGCGCGACGATGTAGACGAGCGCACCGCGTAGCGCAAGCGGATTCTGCGAGACGATGGCCACGAGAATCAGCCCGAGATGCGAGAGCGACGAGTACGCGACGACGCGTTTGACGTCCGGCTGCACCAGCGCTACCGCGGCGCCGTAGAGGAGCGAGACGACGGCGAGAATCACCAAGATCGGCGCCGCAGAGGCAAGCGTCGCGGGCGAGAGTGCGAGCGAGATCGCAATGAAGCCGTAGAGCCCCGCTTTCGACTGCACCGCGCTCACGACGGCGACCATCGGAGACGGCGTCTCTTCGTAGGTTGCCGGCATCCACGTGTGCAGCGGCCAGGTTGGCGTCTTCACCAGAAACGCGAACGCGAAGCCGGCGAGAAGCCACGGCAACCACGGCCCCGTAACGGCGTGATACGCCGGATTGCCGATGACGTCGGTCGTTCCGTAGAGCGCGCCGAAGCCGGCGACGGCGAGCAACAATACGAGCCCACCCGCGAAGTTATAGATGAAGTAGCGCCAAGCGACGGTCGCATTTTCGCTCCAGGCGAGGAGCACGAAGAAGACCGGCAACAGCATGAGATCCCAGAACAACGCGAAGACCAGGAGATCGCGCGCCAGGAAGAGCCCAGCCATCGTTCCCTCGAGCAGGAGCAGCGCCGCGATCATGCTCCGTGCCCGCTGACCGTTCGTGGCCAGCACCGCAGCGAAGGTCGAGAGCGTCAGCAGCACGACGAGCCAATGCGCGAGATACGTCGTGCCGAAATCGAAACGCGCAACGAACGGATGCGCGAACCAAAGCACGCTCCAGGACGCCGCGCGCGCTGCCACCGAGATGACGACGAGAGCGGCTGCAACGATCGCTCCGATCGTCTTGGAGATGCGAACGTCGTCGCGAGGCAGAGCAAACAACGCCGTCCCCGCGATCAGCGGCAAAAGGATCAGCGTCGCCAAAACAGCCATCGATTAGCGGCCTCCGACGAGATAATAGTAGATCAGGAAACAGCCCACACCGACGACGATCACGAGCGCGTACGCGCGCAGCAGTCCCGTCTGTAGCGCCCGTATCGCCGATCCGAGCGACCGCGCAGCTGCTGCAATCGCGCGCACGATCCCATCGATGAAATAGGGATCGAAGACTCGTGAGAAGATCGATCCCAGTAGGCGCGTGCCGCGGACGAAGACGAGGTCGATGAACGCGTCCATGTAGTACGCGTTCGCCAGAAACGCCGGTATGCGAACTGACTCCTCTCGGAGACGCGCGACCGCATTCTCCTGCGCGTCTCGAGTCGCGTAGCGTAATGCCGCGAGGCCCAATCCCGCCAGAACGAATCCGAATGCCAGGAGCGAGGTCACCCATTCCGGCACGATCGCCGGAGATGCAGCGGCGGCAAACTGATTGCTAAAGAACCGATCCCATGGAGAGGCCGCGCCGTTCGGTGAGAACATCAACCACCCGGCAAACGCCGAGGGGATGATGAGCGCCGCGACCGGCAGCGCCATCACCCACGGCGGCGCATGCCATTTTTCTCTATCGACCTCGCCGCGGTACTCACCCAAAAACGTGATGAACAGCAGGCGGAACATGTAGTACGCGGTGATGCCTGCCGTTACCAGCGCGACGCCGTACATCCACGGGTGCCCGTGTTCGAGCGCGCCCTGGATCACTTGGTCCTTGCTGAAGAACCCGGAGAAACCGGGGACGCCGCAGATGGCGAGGACGCCGACGAGGATTCCCCAGAATGCGAGCGGCATCCGTTTTGCGAGACCGCCCATCTTTCGCACGTCCTGCTCGTTGTGCAGCGCGTGGATGATCATACCCGCCGCCAGGAAGAGCAGCGCCTTGAAAAATGCATGCGTGAAGAAGTGCCCGACACCGCCGGCATATGCGCCGACGCCGACGCCGAGAATCATGTAGCCGATCTGCGACATCGTCGAGTACGCCAAGATGCGCTTGATGTCCCATTGAACGGCACCGAGAATAGCGGCGGCAATCGCAGTGAGCGCGCCGATCGTGCCGACCATCATCTGAGCGCTCGGACTCTTGTCCCATAACGGCGCGCATCGCGCGACGAGATAGACCCCCGCGGTAACCATCGTGGCGGCGTGGATCAGCGCGGAGACGGGAGTCGGGCCTTCCATCGCGTCGGGCAGCCACGTCTGCAACGGAACCTGTGCCGACTTCGCCACGGCACCAACGAAGAGGCCGGCGCAGATCGCGTACAGCAGTCCCGGGCTGAACGTGGCTGACGCTGCAAACGTGTTCGTGAAGCCGATCGAATGCACGTTCTCGACGATCAAGAAGATCGCAAACATGATGCCCACGTCCCCGACCACGTTCATGACGAACGCCTTGCGAGCCGCCATCACCGCCGACATGCGTTCGAACCAGTGCCCGATCAAGAAATAGGAGGCCAAGCCGACGTTGCCCCACCCGACCAGCAATCCGACCCAATTATCGGAGAGCACGAGCAGCATCATCGCGAAGATGAAGAAATTCATATACGCGAAGTAGCGACCGTAGCCGCGGTCGCCTTCCATATATCCGATGGAGTAAAGGTGAATGACGAAGCCGACTCCGGTAATGACGAGCGCCCACACGAACGAGAGCGCGTCCAGGGAGAGGCCGAAATCGAACCCCGGCATCCACGAGAAGAGCGCCTGATGCGCGCCGGTTCCGGCCAAGAGCGTCGCGACGAACGCAACGCCGACGGCGAGCGTAGCCAGCCATCCGGCGCCGCGCCCGAGCCACGGCCCGAACGCCCAGCAAAGCGCCGCGCCGGCTAACGGAACGAGAAGCGCAACGAGCAGCATCATCCGCGCAACGCGCTCGCTTCGTCGACGTCGACATTATCGGAGGCGCGAAACGCCACGACGATGATCGCCAGACCGATCGCCGCCTCCGCCGCCGCCACGGTGATCACGAGGAATGCGAAGATGTGTCCCGCGTTGTTCAGCCACGCACGCGCGTAGGCGACGAAGAGCAGATTCGCGGCATTGAACATCAACTCGATGCTCATCAGCGTAATCAGCGGATTGCGGCGCACGATGACGCCGGCAACTCCGACGAAAAACATGACCGCCGACAGCATCACGTAATTCATGAGAGGAGCGGCCAGCAAATTACTCATGCTGGTTTGCGCAGCCTGCTAGGGTCATCCTGAGCGAGCGATCGTAGGGGGCGAAGTCTAAGGACGGACATGTCAGTCACCCTCCCGGGCGATCGCCTCACGTATCTCCCGCTGCACTTCGGCCTCGTGACGCTCTGATTTCACATACGGCGTCTGGTCGCCGGCGAGGACGATGACTCCGATGACCGCCACCATGAGAACCAGCGCGGTGACTTCGAAAGGTAGGAGATAGACCGTGAAGAGCGCCTTCCCGAAGTCCGAAACGCTGCCGAACACGTTGGCCGCACCCGCCGGGCCCACACTGGTGAGAACCTGAGGCGCAGGCAGCACGTGCGTCCCCACGATGCTGGCGATGACAAAGCCGAACGCGATCGCGACGGCGAGCGCCGCCGGCATGACGATGCGCGGCAAGCGGTTCGGCCCAACCGAGAACGGCGCGACGCCGCTCGAGAGCAGCGCGATGACGAAAAGGAAGAGCATCAGGATTGCGCCGGAGTAGACGATTAGCTGGATCATAGCGAGAAACTCGGCCGATAGCGAGAGAAAAAGCACCGCGAGCGCAGAAAAGTTCAGGAGCAGAGCGACGACGCTATAGACCGGCTTCGAGGCGGAGATCGTCCAGACGGCGCTGGCGATCAGAATGATTGCCGGAACCCAAAAGTACGCGCTCACCCCGTTAACCCTTTGCGGTCGCTCTTCAATCCAGCTCCGTTATA
>JAKAPO010000241.1 GCA_021807065.1 bacterium | reverse complement strand
CTCCACAACACCAAGATGTTCGTCGCGATGGTTTGATTCGGAACGACGACGAGATTGTTCGACAGATCGCGAATGCTGGTGGTGCGCCAGGTGACGTCTTCGACGAATCCCTCAAAGCCGGTGACGCTGACGTAGTCGCCGGGGCGCAGCGCGCGCGACGCAACCAGCTGCAGGCCAGCGAACAGGTTTGCGAGCGTCGGTTGCAGCGCGAGCGCCACCGCCAGACCGCCTACGCCAAGTGCGGTCAGCACAGCTTCGACGCGAACGCCGAGCGATTGCAGGATGACGATGACGCCGACGACCGCGATCGCACTTTGAGCGAGCGTTGCCAACAGCGACGAAGACAGCACGCGCGGTCCAATCCTTGCAGATTCGGCCTTGATGGCCGGCCCGGCGAACCGCGCGACTACCCAGGTAATCGAGCCGAATGCGAGCACCAGCAGCACGTCATCGAAGATCTGCACGACATTGCGATCGAGGGCGGATGTCACCATCGCCGCATGGATACCGGCCATCAGGCACCATGGAACGATGCCGACCCGCAGGGCGTCGAGTCCGATAGCAAACCACCGGTTCGCTCGCCCGAGCGCTCCCCGTACCAGGCGCAATGCGATGACGCGCTCGAGCACGAAGCCAACGACCGCCGCGCCGAACACCCAAACGACCGGCCAGAGATACGGAAGCAGACCGCGGTGCCCGGCGAGCGCAAGCGTCATGCCGCTTTCTTCCCCGCTTTCCGCCTGCTACTCTCCCCGTCGCTCATTGCTATGGGTCCACGTTGATTGCCAGGCGCGTGGCCGTGTCTTTGCGAGCAAGGGGAAGAATGCGTTCTCTGATCGCCGCGCGCAGCGCTGCCGGGCGACGCGTGCGCAGCGAGACACGATACCGCCATTCGCCGGCGACGCGAGCGACGGGAAACGGCGCCGGCCCGAGCACTTCACAGGTCTCGCCCTCACGCAAGACCTTCGCATAGCGCGCGGCGGCGCCCGCGGCACGCTCCTGACTGCGGCTGAAAGTACCGAGATAGACGAGCCGCGCTGCCGGGGGGTACCCGAGCGCCCGACGCTCCTCGAGCTCTCGCTTCGCAAATCCTGCGTAATCGTGCGCAGCGGCGTAGCGAATGGCCGGATGCTGCGGCGCATATGTCTGTACGATCGCCAGGCCGGGCCGTGCCCGCCCGCTACGCCCGCACACCTGCATCACAAGCGCGAAGGTTCGCTCTGCGGCGCGAAAATCTGCGGTGTGCAGACCGATGTCAGCGGCAACAACGCAGGTTAGCGTCACGAGCGGGAAATCCAGCCCCTTGGCGACCATCTGCGTGCCGATCAGCACGTCACCCTCCTCCTCGAACTCGCGCAGGATACGCGCGTGATCCCCGACGCGCGTCGTCGCGTCGGAATCCATGCGCAGCACGTTCGCCTCCGGAAAGAGGCGCCTCACCTCTTCCACGATGCGTTCCGTTCCGACGCCGAACTCGCCGATCACCCCGCTCCCGCATTTCGGGCACCGCTGCGGTAACGCTTGGCGATGATCGCAGTAGTGGCAGCGCAACAACCGCTCGCTGCGATGCGCCGCGAGCGAGACGCTGCAATGCGGACACTCCGGCACGGCGCCGCATGCGCGGCAGAGCATGAACCGCGCGCTGCCGCGGCGGTTCATGAACAGGATGCTCTTCTCTCTGCGCTCGATGCGTTCGGCGAGCGCCTGCGTCAACTCCACCGAGAAGATGCGCCGATTTCCGGCCGCAAACTCGGCGGCGAGGTCCACGACGCGAACCTCCGGCATCGGTTGGCCGGAGGCGCGTTCGTGCAGCTCGATCAATCCGATGCGGCCGCGGCGCGCCGCGGCATACGACTCCACCGAGGGTGTCGCGCTGCCCAGCAGCAGGAGACCGTTCTCGAGTCGCATGCGCTCGCGTGCAACTGCAATCGCATGGTAGCGTGGAACAGATTCTTGCTTGTAGCTGCTCTCGTGAGACTCGTCGACGACGATAAGCCGTACGCGCGAAAGCGGCGCGAACACCGCACTGCGCGCCCCGACGACCACGTCGATCGCTCCGCTTGCGCAGGCCTGCCAGGCATCGAAACGTTCCCGCTCGGAGAGTGCCGAGTGAAAGACCGCGACGCGCCCTCCGAAGGCCGCCTCGAACCGCGCAGCGGTCTGCGGCGTTAGCGAGATCTCGGGCACCAGAACGATCGCGGTGCCACCCGAACGCACGACCCGTGCGATCGCCTCCAGATAGACGAGCGTCTTGCCGGCGGCCGTCACGCCATGCAGCAACGTCTCGGCGAAAGTCGCCCGTTCGAGAAGCGCAGCGATCTTTGCCAGCGCCTCGGCCTGCTTGGCATTGGGCTCCGGCAGTGCTTCGGCCGCGCTCGCGCGCACAACGCGCTGCGGCACGATCAGTTCCTGGCGAATCGCTCCGCTGCGGATCGCGCGCGCGATCACCGCGCGCGAGAATCCGGCAAGAAGTACCTCCGCCAGCGGTACCCCGGGTCGCGAGGTGACCAGTTCCCGCAGCGCTACGGCCTTCTTCCCCCGAACGCTGCCCTCTGCCGGAAAGAGCGAGCGCACGCGATACTCATGCGTGCGCGGATCGACCATCGCCCGCTCGCGACGCAGGTCACCGCTACGGACGAGTGTCCGCAGATGCCGCAGCAACGAGGCACGATCTGCAGCTTTGCGCGCCTCGGGATGGCGTAGGACACGATCGACCGGAGTGCCGTCCTCCAGCTCGTTCCAAATGAGACCCAGCAGCCGCTTCGGGACCGCCGGGTACCGGGCAGGGTGAGGATGTTCGCTCACTCGCACGACGCGATCGACTATACGCGGCAGCGCCTCGCTTCGCACGACCGCATGCAACGCCTCTCCGAGCGTGCAGATGTAATGGTCGGCGATGAACTTCGCCAGGTGCAGACCGGTCTCGTCGAACGCACGCGGAACCTCGAGCCGTTCGACGACACTCTTGAGCGATTCGCCATCGGACCGCTCGTAAGGACTCGTCAACACGAACGCGAGCACCTGGCGATTCCCGAGCGGCACGCGCACGAGATCTCCCACGCGCAGCGAGAGATCGCCGCATCGATACGTCAGCGGCAGATCGAACCGCGACGACCGGATCACCGGCAGCGTGTCGATCGCTCGAGTTGAGCTTTGCAAAGGTCGTCCGTCTCGGAACCGCTCGTCGCTCGCCATCCTGACTCGCTCCTGCTTCTCGGCCTCCTCGCTCCTGCATCCTTGCCCGCTCGTCGGTCCGAGATTCCTCGACTGGACGGCCTGTGCTCCGCTCAGCTCTCGCCGACTTCCTTGAGGACGCTCAGCACGTCCCTCTCCGATGCCTCAATCCCGTATTCGACTCTGCCGATCGCGCGCGGCAACACGAAGCGCAACCTTTCATTGCGGCGTTTCTTGTCGTACTGCATTGCCTCCCATGCCGCTTTGGGCTGCACGCTCGTACCAAGCGGCATCTGCAGTTTCCCGAGCAACGCTTCGAGACGCTGCTGTTCGCGCGCGGAGAACATCCCCAGGCGCAGCGCGAGCAGTCCGGCGGCGCGCAGGCCCAATGCGACCGCAGCGCCGTGCGTGATGCGATACTCGCTGGCGCGTTCGAAGGCGTGGCCGAATGTATGGCCCAGGTTCAGCAGCTCGCGCGGGCCGCTCTCGGTACGATCCTTCGCGACAATACTTGTCTTGACGCGAATCGCGCGTGCTACGACGTCTTCCCACGGCCAATCGGCAAAATGCCGAGGCGCAAAACGTTCCAGCGTCCGGAACAGCGTCCCGCCATCGATGATGCTCGCTTTCACGATCTCCGCCAATCCCTCACGAAGATGGCGGAACGGCAGCGTACGCAGCGCCGTAACGTGCACGTAGACGCCGATGGGATCGGCGAAAACTCCGGCGAGATTTTTTCCGGCACGGAGATCGATGCCAGTCTTGCCGAGATCGG
>JAKAPO010000240.1 GCA_021807065.1 bacterium | reverse complement strand
TGCGTGAGGTCGCTCTCTATCCCGCGGTTCGGCTGTTCGTGGAGCGGGCCGTGACGGTCGCGTCGTCTTTTCGGCTCTCGGAAGAAAACGCGCACACCATCGTCGACATCGTACGCCGCCTGGATGGACTGCCGCTCGCGATCGAGCTGGTGGCGGCTCGCGCCGGATTGCTTACGACGGAAGGCATGTTCAAGCGGCTCGCGGACTTTACGGCGTTCGCCGCGCGTGGTGTCGAGAGACGCCACTCGACGGTGGAGGCGGCCCTTCAGTGGAGTTATGCGCTGCTTTCATCGCTCGAGCAGCACGTCTTCGCGCGGCTTTTCGTCTTCGCGGGGAGCTTCTCCATCGAAGCCGCGCAACGGGTCTGCGACGATCTCTGCAGTGACGTGCTGCCGCCGCTCACGGAATTGGTCGAAAGCTCTCTCGTTCAGATCCGCTTGATAGACGAGACGCCTCGTTTCGCGCTCCTCGAGACAGTCCGAACCTTTGCAACCGAGTTTGCGCGGAAATCCGGCATTACCGGGGCAACCGAAGCGGCGCACGCCGCGCATTTCGTTGCAGTCGCGGAGCAGTACGCGCCGGAGTTCGTCACCGAACGCGAACTCGACGCCTACCATCGCTGTGACCTCGACGCCGGCAACTTTTCGGCAGCCCTGGAATGGTCGGAGCGAGCCGATCGGGCGCTCTCCTTACGGCTGATTACGTCGCTCTGGCGTTATTGGATATTTCGCTGGAGCTTCGAGCGAGCGCGGACGATCCTGCATGCCCTCGTTGACTCACCTGCATTCGAATCCGAACCGGCCGAGACTCGGGCGCGGGCGTATCAGGCGGCCGGCATGTTCGAGAAGGAACGCGCCGACGCTCCGGCGGCCAAAGCCTTCTTCGAGCGCTCGCTCGCGAAATCCCGAGCGGAAAACTTGTCCGGCCTCGAGCTTCAGGTACTCAATGCAATGGCGATCTTGGAGTTCAATCACGGCGATCCGCGCGAGGCAGGCAGCCTGTACGAAGCCTGTCTCGCATTGCAGGAACGCTCCGGCGACCTCAGAGCGGCCGCAGAAACGATTGCCAACTTGGGCGCGGTCGCTCAGAGCTTGAACGAGTACGAGCGAGCCACGAGACTCTTCCGGCACGCACTCGACGCATTTCGAGCGACCGGTAACGCGCGGGGCGTTGCATATGCGCTGCGATCGCTCACCTTGTGCTGTGAGATGCTGGGGCAATTCGACGACGGGATCGCCTACGGGCGCGAATGCGTTGCGGCCTACGAAACGCTTGGGGAAGAGGCACGGCTCGCCGACGGTCTTCAGACCCTCGCGAATCTCTTCTGGAAAATCGGCGACCAGCGCGAAGCGTTCGCGCTCTCGGCCCGTGCTCTCACCATTCTTTCGCACGTCGACCATCCGATCTTCACCATGCTTGCGCTCTTCGGATATGCGATGGCCTCGTACCATGGCGGGAATCATCTATCGGCCGCGCACGCATTCGCAAGGGCTTGGGCGATGCGCGAAACGTCGCACCTGAGCCTCCAGGAAGAGAATCGCGTCTTGTTCGGCGATACGACCGACGCGGTGAGAGCGGCTCTAGGGGAGCGCCTGTTCGAGTTGGCGTGGGACCACGGCAAGCAGCTGAGCATCGCGCAATTTGCTCAGGAGGCGGAAGAGGCGTTCCGGACGGCAAGCGTTGGCGCCCGCGAAGCAGACGGGCACACATAGAAGAAAATACAGGTAGACCTTTACTATCTTGACTATTCCCGGCGGTCCGGCTAGGCTCAGGGTATGGCGACGCAATTGAAGGCTGCACCCGGGGAACTGCTCCAGGACTACCGGCACGGCTTCCACGACCCCGAGAACTACGTCTTTAAGTCCGGTCGCGGATTGACGCGCGAGATCGTGGCCAACATCAGCGAGATGAAGGGCGAGCCCGCGTGGATGCGCGAGTTCCGGCTGAACGCCTACGAGATTTTTGCAGGCAAACCCATGCCAACGTGGGGCGATACCGCCCTGCTCTCGGAGATCGACTTCGCCAACATTTATTATTACGTCAAATCGACCGAGAAGACCGAGCGCTCGTGGGATGACGTGCCCGAGGACATCAAGCGCACGTTCGATCGCCTCGGCATCCCGGAGGCCGAGCGTAAGTTTCTTGCCGGCGTCTCGGCGCAGTACGAATCGGAAGTGGTCTACCATAGTTTCAGCAAGGAGCTCGACGCACTCGGCGTGCTCTTCTGCGATATGGACTCGGCCGTCAAACTCTATCCCGACATCGTCCGCAAGTATTTTGCGACCGTCATTCCGCCGGGCGACAACAAGTTCGCCGCGCTGAACTCGGCGGTGTGGTCGGGCGGATCGTTCATCTACGTGCCGCCAGGCATCGAAGTCAAGATGCCGTTGCAGGCGTACTTCCGGATCAACGCCGAGAACATGGGACAGTTCGAGCGCACGCTCATCATCGCGGACAAGGGTGCCAAAGTGCACTACATCGAGGGATGCACCGCGCCCAAGTTTTCGACCTCGTCGCTCCATAGTGCGGTCGTCGAGTTGATCGCGCTCGACGACGCGTCGATTCGCTACACCACGATCCAGAACTGGTACCGCAACATCTTCAATCTCGTCACCAAGCGCGCGTACGCGCACCGGAATGCCACCGTGGAATGGGTCGACGGCAACATCGGCTCGCGCCTCACGATGAAGTATCCCTCGATCTACCTGATGGGAGAAGGCGCGCGCGGCGAGATCCTCTCTATGGCGTTCGCCGGCGAAGGGCAGCATCAAGACGCTGGCGCGAAAGCGATCCACGTCGCGCCGAACACGACGTCGGTCATCACCAACAAGTCGGTCAGCGCGCACGGCGGCAAGACAACCTATCGTGGCCTCGTCGAGATTCATCCTGGCGCTGTAGGCGCGAAGACGCGGGTGCGATGCGACGCGCTCATCATGGACGACGTGTCGGCGAGCGATACCAAACCGACCATGAAGATCCACGAGCAGCGCTCGACCGTCGAGCACGAAGCCTCAGTGAGCAAGATCGGAGAAGATCAACTCTTCTACGCGATGAGCCGCGGGCTTTCGGAAGCGGACGCGGTCGCAATGATCGTCAACGGCTTCTTCGATTTCTTCGTCAAGGAGCTGCCGATGGAGTACGCGGTCGAGCTCAACCGCCTGGTCAAGATGGAGATGGAGGGTGCCGTCGGCTAGGTTACCAGCGACGAGTTTTCTTAGCAGGCTGTTAGTGGTGCAGCGCGAATGCCGCTGCGGCGATCGCTCCGAGAATGACCGTCGTCTGCCCGAGCATGAGGCTTAGGCCGAGCTTCAAACCCGAAGTGAATTTCACGTCAATCTTCTTGTCCAGGGTATCGAAACGTAAATCCGCCTTCTGATCGAGCGCCGCCAGTCGCACATCGATGCCGTTGAGCCGGTCGGCGACCTGCTCGTAGGCCCCTTCGAGTCGAGAGACGCGTTCGGGAAGCGGCATTGCCATGTCCGGTCCTTTCTCCGAATATACCACACTCAAGGAAGTGCCCCCCGATCGTCGCCAAATGGTTGTATCATGGCCGAATTTAAGGTTGCGCGGGTTTCCGAAATTGCGCCGGGAACGACCAAGGTCGTCTACGCGGGTGAAACCGAGTTGATGCTCTGCAACGTCGGCGGTGCGATCTACGCGATCGAAGACGTTTGCACCCACGACGGCGGGCCGCTCGATCAAGGCGAACTCGAGGGGAACTGCATCGTCTGCCCCCGTCACGGCGCGACCTTCGACGTCCGTACCGGCGAGGTCGTAACGCTCCCGGCGGTGATCCCGATCGGAACGTTCCCGGTGCGTGTCGACGGCGACGAAAACGTTTACGTGGACGTGTAGCGCGTGAGGCGCTCGCTCCGCATCATCGCATACGCCGCGATCATTCTCGCGCTGCTCGTATCGATCTACGCAGCGAACGTGGTGCTGGGAATGCGCGCC
>JAKAPO010000013.1 GCA_021807065.1 bacterium | reverse complement strand
CGTCAGCGTGACCTGCGGGATGCCGCGATACGTGGTCACGCTCGAGACGAGGATCAAGTTGCCGTCTTGCACGAGCGGAGCGATCGTTGCAAAAGCCGACTCGACGGCACTGAGATCGGGCCGATGATCGACGGTCGGTGTTGGAACGCAGATGACGAACGCATCGGCCGGAAATGCCATCGGCGATGGATGGAGGCGACCACGATCGAGCGCGCGCCGAACGAGATCGCGGACGCCGTGCTCCGAAAGCTCCACACGCCCGGAGGCCAGCGCGGCGACGAGCTGTTTGCTGATGTCGTATCCGACGACTTCGTGACCGCTCTCCGCAAGCATCGCCGCGGTGGGAAGGCCGATGTATCCGAGACCGACGACGGTAATCTTCATGCCAAGATCCCCAGTAGTGAGATGAGCTGCGCGGCACTGTGAGCAGGATCGTGAAGCTGCACGGCGCGCTCCCGTGCACGGGCCGCGCGACGCCGACGCTCGATCGGGTTACGTGCGGCCAAGATCGCTTGGGCGAGCAGATGCGGCTGGTGAGGCGGGGCGAGAAATGCGCTGTCGTCACCGAGCAGCTCGGTGATCGAACCCGACCGCGTCGCGATGCACGCCACGCCGAGGCTCGCCGCCTCGATGAGAATCGACGGTACACCCTCGTGTTCGCGTCCGTCATCGCGGCTCGCCAGGATGACCGCGTCGTATGTTCCACGTCGTAGCTGCTCGAGTAGCGTGCGACGCTCGACATACCCGGCGAAGTGAATCGCCGACGAGCATGTAAGATTTTCGGCGTATTCGCGGATCTCGTCCTCGAGCGTTCCCGTGCCGCAGAGTGTAAGCTCGAGTTCTGGGTTCACGCGGTGCGCCCGCTCAAATGCCGACAACAGATCGCGGTGCCCTTTCACCGGAACGAAGGCGGCCGCGCAAAGCAACGTCAATGTATCGTTTCTCTCGCTACGAGCCCCTTGCCCGGCCTCGTCGAGCGCGGTACCCAATCGCACGACGCTAAATTTCTCCGCACAGTGCGGCACCGCGCGCGCCAATTCTGCTCGACCGTACTCCGAGACCACCCGCACGAAGCTCGCCCGGCGCGCCTTCTCTGCGATCATGTTCCTTTCGGTGATGTCCCAGCGATGCGCCGTCGAGCTGAATGGAATGCCGTTGACGCGGGAGATGACGAGCGCGGCAGTTGCCGGAACGGAGAGCCAATACGCGTGCACGTGCTCGATTCCCTGACGCCGGAATTCCCATGCCAGTGCCAGCGCACGGGGAAATGCCGTCAGATTTTTCAACCTGACCGTCGGCGAGCCACTTCCGCGCAAGACCTCGAACAACGCCCGTATGCAACGCACCGGCGCCGAGACGCACGTCGCCGCCGCCAGCGCGACGGTACGCAGCGACAACGGCGGGCGCACCGGCTCAACCGTGAGATATGAAAGGTGTGGCCTGAGCGCCTCCAGCTCGACGCCGAGGTACGGTTCCCCTCTTCCCTTCGGAAAACGCGACGAGACGATTGCGAGTCTCATGCCGCCCGGTGAAAGACGACTTCGGCCGCCGTCTTGATGATGAGCGCGACGTCCATGACGAGCGACCGGTTGCGTATATAGAACAGATCGTAATCTAGACGCCGATCGATCTGATCGCTCTCCACGATACGAGGCATGTACAGCTGTGCGCACGCGGTCAATCCGGGCGCGACGGCCAAGCGGTGCGCGTAGCGTGGGTTGCCCTGCGCGAAGCGCTCCGTGAATACCGGCCGCTCCGGACGAGGACCCACGATAGACATCTCACCCCGCAGAACGTTGTATAGCTGAGGAAGCTCGTCTATCGAAAAGCGCCGCAAGATTCGCCCGACCCGCGTCACGCGAGCGTCGCCATGCAGCGCCCAGACCGGACCGGTTTTTGCCTCGGCGTCGACGTGCATGGATCGTAACTTGAAGATGTCGAAAGTTTGACCATCCTGCCCGACGCGTGCCTGCCGGTAGATGACCGGGCGCCCGTCCTCCAGCGCGATTGCCAACATCGCGATGGCGAGCAACGGAACCACAAAAGGTAATAGGAGCAACGTCAGCGTGAGATCGGTCGCGCGCTTCGAAAAGCGCGCGCGTTCCGTAACGACGACGTGCACGCGCCGCTCCGGCCTGCGTGGGATCTCCTGCACGAAGATTCTCTCCTCCCCAGCCAGCGCGCGTAGCGTAAATCGGGCGGTGCCCGTCATGATGACGGAGAGCGCTACGCCGAGCGCAACGGCCAGTTGGCTCGCGTGGTGCAGGTCCACGACGACGGAACCCAGGATGACCGCTGCGCCGATTACTATCGCCACGGCGGCTGCATAGTAGAACTCGTCTCGGCGCACGAGTGCAAACGTGCGCTCGTGCAAGTCGTGTACCGCAAAACCGAGCAGGATCAGGAATGCCGCAACGATGCAGGTTCCAATGCCCGGTCGTACGCCGCCGAAATGCCAGATTACGAAAAACGAGGTGCTGAAAGCCGCGGCTAGTGCAGCGATGTCGCAGAGCAGAACCGCGCCCCGCCACGGCCGCTGGAAGACGAGCGGCATCACGCTCGCAACCGCGTCCGACAGCGGCGCTGGCTCTCCCCTCGAAGCGCGCAAACGTGCCAGCGAAAGATCCATCTGGTAGAAATCGTACCTGGAGCGCGTGCCGCGTCCCGAGAGTCGCGCAGACTCATGCGAGCGTACGCGACGACCCTATCGCAACCGGGACCTTTGGACCCGGTGGCGGCAGCCATCGGACGCATCGGGTGCGGTTATTCGCACGCAGTCAAGTTTGAGTTAAGTCCCCTCTAACCGAAGGGGAAAACTCGCCGCTACCCGCTACAATGATTTCGATGGATGCGAATCACGCTTTGACTTGTTGCGCGCTCAACGCGCGCGGCGAAACCTGCGGGCAGCCGGCAACCTACGCGTGCAGCGAGCTTCACGCGCTCTGTCCCAATCACGCGGTGAAAACGACGGGGCGGCGCAAGACCGATCGCCGTTGCCGCGTCTGCATGCGCGAAGGCCGCGTCAACGACGTGGTGGCCGTCCGCGACATGCGATCGAAATATCATCCGCCGGCGGCAGCGCCACCGGATCGTCCCGGCGAGTGCATCGCTGCATACGACGCGCTGCACCGCTGCCGCCGCCGCGCGGTGTTCGTCTGCGAGAACGGCCACGGCAGCTGCCGCGGCCACGTCGGGCTAGAGATTCGAGACACGCGCCTCGGACGCAGCTGCGCTATCTGTGGCGCCACGCTGCAGGGCGCGGAGCATCCGGCTATGGGTCTACTGGCGGGCAGTTAATCGGCGGCGGCGGCGGAGGAGGCGGTCCGCAATGGCAGTAGTGACCGCCGAAGAAAAATCCGATAAGCGTCAGCGGGATGAGCCACCAATCGACGCTTTGCCGAACGACCTGCTTGACGACCACTTTGGTAAGGGCGGGCGGAGCTGTTGGCTGCGGTTGCGGCGCATAGCAGTTCGGCGGCGTTCCGGTCATGCCGGGCGGGCACTGCGGATAGTAGCAGTTCGGCGGTGCTCCGACCATGCCGGCCGGACACTCCGGCGCGGGCTGCGGTGGCGGCTGCGAAGGAGGCGGCGGGACGTACGCGACCGGGCGGCTGCGCTCGACGAGCGAAAGATTGCCGCACGCCGCCGGGATGAAGAGCGCGTGCACGACCGCACCAACCGGAATATCGACCTCCCAGCCGTACTCGTCGGCTGGAATGATGACGTCGCGATACATATAGACGCTGCCGTCCCAAGCCCACGTCATCTCGTCGAGGTGGCGCGGTACCATTACCCAACGCACTCGGCCGTCTGCGATCTTCGCTTCCAGCTCCTGCGTCTCCGCGCCCGTTAGACCGAGGTCTTCCGATGCAGTTTCGAACATCGTGCGGCGCTCGCTGACGCGCTCCTGAAGCTCCGCCGTGCTGTTCATGCGTCCGAGCAGCGGAGCGGTGCCGAGCACCGGAAGAACGTGCTGCGCCCGCGCCGGCGCGCCGAAGAGCGTGAAGAGGTAACTCAGCGCGATGAATGCGCGCATTATCCGAACTGCGGTTGCCGCCGAACGAGCCACGATCACTCCTTTACCGTATCCTTACGGAGCGCAGAGCGTCCAGGGAGCATGAGCCGTAGCGATTGGGTCCGTGGTCCCAACCAACGAGGGACGAAAGTAACGGCGTCGCGGACGGCGGCGGCGGCGAGAGCGCCGATCGCGGGAGCCACCGGCATGACGACGCAGCGAATCATGTCCAGGCTATTCGGATCGACGACCGCACCCAGCCACGTGGCACCACAGACGCCCGCGAGCAGCGGTGTTGCCCGATCCTTCCGATGCAGCACCATCCCGGCGATCGCGAGCAACGGCAGCACGCTCAACGTTCCGTCACGCACCGCGTGCAAAGCGATCGTCGTCTCCTCGCCCACGTACCAGCGGACCAAGTTCTCGCCCGGCACCGCATAGCCGCGGGCCACGAGGTGATGGTATGTGTCGGCGACGATCCATCCGAAGCTCGGCGCTCGCGCAACGTCCAGTGCGACCACTGAAGCAACAGTCCAGAGCACCGCGATTGCGCAGAGCCAGCCTGCTGCGATCGCGGCGTCGCGATTCCTGCGCCGAAGCTCAATGAGCAGAGCCACCCCGGCGCCGCCGGCAATAACGTACGCAATAGGCCGCGTAAACGTCAGCGCGCCGCAGAGCGCCGTAAAGACGACCAATCGCCAGAGCAACCGCCGCCTCATCAGCGCGAGCGCCGCAACGAGCGTTGCAGCCAACAAGGCAACTGCGAGCGCATCGGTCAATGCGTCGCGCCCGAGGTCACGCCACGGAGGAAACAGCGAAACGAGCACGCTGGCGCCGACGGCGTAACCGATGGGCACAAAGCGCGCCGCCAGCACGACGATGAGGATCGCCACGGCAACGTACGAGGCGCGTGCTACGTCGACGAGCGCCGAGAAGCCGCGCCACGGATAGAGCAGCGACGCCACCCACGGATCGACCTGCCGCACGGAGAAGAGTTCCCAATACTCCGGCTTACCGTGGAGCCAGCGGTCGTACTTCGGAACCTGCGCAATTGGCTGGGTTGCGAGGAAGGCCGCTGCTCGGCTCTGTGCCTGCGCATAGGGCAAGCCGCGGTCCATCAGCATCATGATCGCGTAGTCGTAGCCGTCGACGGTGAACTGCGCCTTCGGCCCAAAAACGGAGAGCAGCACCGCAACGATGCCCGCGGCTAACGCGCCCGCGATGACTTTCACCGTTTCTCATCCTGAGCGTAGCTCCGAAGGACCGAAGTCGAAGGACCGGCGCAAAGTTTTGCGCTGATACTTCGACCCCGCTCACTCTGTTCGCTACGCTCACCATGCCAAGAAGCGAACTCGTCCATGGCGACCACCTCGAACGTTCGCTGGTACTCCCGAAGGACGTCGTCAAGAAACGTGCGTTTGAACTCTCCGGAAAGCTGCATGCCCGGAAAGAACTCGAGTCCCGCCGCTTCCCCCGCCCCGACGAAATCGAGCGGGTGCAGCAGTAGCGACGGCGCCGTCTTCGTTACCGCGCACAGCGAGAGTGCCGCGCGGAAATACGCCAGTGCCGCGCCGCGCGAATAGCTCGCGAGATAGAGCAAGTAGCTCACGTGAAACGGCGTCCGCAATCCCGGCATGACCGTGACCGGAAGCTCCATTATGCATCCGCGCGCGTGCGGTTTGTTCGGAAGCAATCCATCGTACCAGCCTCCGAATAGTGTACCCCGCTCGCGACGTTGCTCGGCGCTCAACCTCGATCTACGGAAATAGTACGCTCGCGCGATCGGCCCGATGAACGTCGGCAGCGTCGACGCATCGTACCTGTAACAGCGCTCCCCAAGGACTTCGAGAATCGTCGGTGAGATCGCAAATCCCGGGCCGCGAAAACCGCGTGGCCGGATACCCGTCGCTGCTTGGATTGCGCGCTCCGCATGCGACAGCTCTTCTTCCACTTCTTCGCGAGTATATTGGTGCATCCACGATTCGTGGCGGTGCGAATGATTTCCGATATCGTGACCGGCTCGCACGATCGCCCGTAGATATTCTCGGTTCTCCTCGCGTTGCGCATCCTCTCCAACGATGAAGAAGGTGATGCGCTGACCCGCGCGTTCGAGCCGTTCCAAGGCGAGAGGTACGAGCGTACCGAGATACGACGGATACTCCCGCCAACGCTCGTCGCCCCTGATTTTCAGGTACGACCAGGCGTTATCGAGATCGAGCGAGAGCCCGGCCGTTGATTTCACGAACGTTGTTCCATCCGGCATCGTGGGTCAACTCGGCAAGTGCAGCTTCGACGACGCCGATAGTATCGCTCACATTAAGCGTTGCATAGCGCAGCCTTCCGTTGTTGACGATCGCGATACGCCGCAACGACGTGCGCACCGGCGGCAGGCTAGCTATCCGACCTATTCGTGGAAAGGCAAAAACGTGGCTCGCACGTGCGACCCGCGCAGCAATTATATCGCTGCGGCCCAGCCACGGAAAGATTCGTTGGAGCGCGGTGATCGCACGCGCGACGAGGATGTCGTCCGATTGGTGGAGGCCCTGGCTCTCAGCAGGGACGTACTTCGGCAAGTAGATGAGGTCGTAACCATTGAACTGCTCGCGCCCGGCGAGCGCGCTCATGTTGATCATGCCCGTGAACGGGAAGTTGTTGTCTGCGACGTTGGTGACGTACGCATCGCCGAGCCGCCGGTTCACCAAGAGCGAGGTACAGACAACGCCGAAGTAGCGGTCCTGTGTGAGCAAACGCTGCTCGTTTGCCTTCAACTGCGGGCAGAGCGCGGCGCAGATAGGCGACGGCAGGGTGAGCATCGCGCGGTCGCCGGCAAACTCGGTGCCGCCTAAGATCACCGTGACGCGGTCATCCTCCAGCACGACGCTGCGCACACGGTGACCGAGAACGAACTCGACGCCGAGCTTACGCAAGTGCGCCTCCAGCGCGGCGAGCACGATCGCGTATCCACCGTGCACGAAACCGTAGTGTTCGGAGCGAACCCCCGAACGACGCGCTCCCTGAAGCCGCTTGATCGTAGCTCGAATGAACGCCGCCGACGCGGTCGCGTGGTGGTCGCCGAGTTTCGCGCGCAGCAGCGGCCGCCAGATTCTCTCCACCGTGTTCGTACCCGACCACCGCGTGAGATATTCGAGCACGCCTTCCCATTCATACGCTTCATCGTTACCGCTATACCGCGCGTGCGCAACGTTGGCGAGCAGCCGGATCTTGTCGATCGGACCCAACTCGGGGAATGTCAGGAAATCCAACAGGCTCGAAAAAGGATGAAGATGACCCTCCGCATAGAGGTTCGTCTTGACCGGCCTGTAGACGAGCCGATCGCGCAGACCGATCTTCTCCAGCAGCTCGATCGTGTGGTAGTCATTTGGAAGTATGACGTGGTAGAAGCGATCCCACGTTATTCCCCCGATCTCCCAGGGCCGCGTCAATCCGCCGATCGACGGCTCCGCGTCGACGACCGTGACGACGTCGCCGCGCTCGGCCAGACGCAGCGCCGCCGTCAAGCCCGCAATGCCGCCGCCGACGACGATCGTCGAGATGCTCACGACTCGCTTACCACGCCATCACGAATCGCGTATGCGAGTCCGCAGTGGGCACACACGACGTTCGCGGTGAAGCTTGCTGGATCGTCGAAACGCAGCATCGGCTTTCCGCAACGGCAGACCACCGCCACCGATCGGGCGGGGGCTCCGATGACGAGATGAAAATCGGGAACCGACTTCGTCACTAATGCCCCCATGCCGGCCATCGCAAAACGTCCGATCTCTATCCCGCAGCCGATCGTGCAATGCGCGCCGATCGTCGCGCCTTCACGCACGACCGTCGCCAATGTCTCCTCGTCGGGATCGGAAGAACGCAGTCGCAGCAAATCCGGCGTCGTTGCGCGCGGAAACCGGTCGTTGGTGAACACCGTTCCGGCGCTGATCATGACGCCATCCAGGATCGTTACCGCAGTGCATATGTAGACGAAGGCGTTGATCTTGACACGATTGCCGATGCTCACGCCATAAGCGATGTAACTCTTCTCGCCGATGATGCATCCCTCGCCGATGCGCGCCGAGTGCCGGATATGCGCGTTGTCCCAAACGCGCGTTCCGGCGCCGATCTCGACGTTCTCTTCGACGATCGCCGTTGGGTGGACGAATGCGTCCTGCGCCAGTTGCGCGTTCACGCGACTTCTCGGCGGCCGCCTTCGCGAATGGCTTCATAGGCGGCATCAATTACCTCGACTGACGCCAAGCCATCGGCGGCGTCGATGCGCGGCACACCGCTCCCGCTCGAAGCGTTGACGAAATCTTCCTGCACGGCGCGGAAGGCCTCGATCTTCGAGTAGCCCGGAGCAATCCGCGTCGCTGCTATGGATGGGTTCAGCGAGAGCGTCGTCTCTCTCCATCCGACGCACAACCGTCCGTGCTCGCCGTAGATCCGAATGTAGTAGGGAAGATGGCGCTCGAGACTCCAGCTGACGTCTACCGTAACGCCGGTTCCGTCTTGCGTTCCGAGATAGAGATAGGCGCTGTCCTCGACCGCCAATTCCGCGACGCGCGTGTAACCTACGGCTGCAACGGAGACTACTGGTCCGAACAGATAGCGGCAGATATCGGCTGCGTGACTTCCGTTGTCGATGACGACTCCGCCGCCACTCTGCGCCGGGTCGGAGTTCCATCGCGCGCGCATATCGACGTTCGAGGTGAACACGATTTCCGCGTGGCGAATTGCGCCGAGCGTTCCCTCGCGAAGGATCTGGCGCGCTGCGACGACGCCTTCGACGTAGCGGAATTTCGAAGCCAGCATCAGCAGTCGGCGATTCCGCTTCGCGCACGCCTGCATCTTGACGGCCGATCGCGCGTCTATCGCGAGCGGCTTCTCGCAGAGCACGTTGATGCCGCTCCGCAGGAAGAACTGCCCGATCTCAGGATGGGTTGCCGGCGGCGTACAGACGATGACGCCGTCGAGCCGCTCCTCGTACGCGAGGTTGCGAAACTCCGTATGGCAGCGGGCGCCGGTGCGCTCGGCAACTGCTTTCGCGACCTCCTCGCGTGCGTCGCAGACTGCTGCCAGCCGAACCTTCGGGAGCGCCATAGCGGTTTCGATATGGACTGCACCGATGGCACCGGCTCCGACGATGCCGAGCGCGAACTCCGAGCTCATGACGCCTTACGCAGCTCGCGCGCTGCGGCGATGATCGAACGCGCGATGTACTCGACGTCGCCGATCGTTAGTTTGTCGTTCCACGGAATCACGAGCACTTGATCCAGGCCGGCGTAGACGCCGGGATACCGAGCGCGATCGTAGTGGACCGCCTCCGAGCGCGCCAGCGTGAAGGGCCAGCGGCTGTTGCCGAACGTACGCTGCTCTCGGATCACCGCGCATTCGAATGCGGGTCTGGCGATGTAGCGCGGGGCTGTGAGGATCGACTGGTCTTTCAGCCGCTTGGCAAACACCGTCGGCCCACCTGGGAAGAACGCTGGATCGAGGCGGATCGCGTAGCGCCAGTAAACGCCGCGCCCCTCGAGCGGTATCAGGGGTAGAGAGATGCCCGGAACGCTTTCCAGCCACTTACCCATGATGTTTGCCAGTAGAATGCGGCGTTCGACCGCCCGCTCCAGCTTCTCGAGCTGCGCCAGCCCGACCGCTCCTTGCAGTTCGCTCATACGATAGTTGAGCGCCAGAAAATAATGATCGGGTGAAGCGTCGCCGTAATCCCACGCTTTGTTGATGAACAGGTACATGCGACGTGCGAGCGTGTCGTCGTTGGTGACGACGAGTCCGCCCTCGCCGGTCGTAACGTGCTTGCCTTGTTGGAGGCTGAAGGTGCCGATGGTGCCGATCGTGCCGACATAGCGGTCACGATGCGTTGCCAAGAACGCCTGCGCGCAGTCTTCGATAATCGGCAACCCGAGCTTCTGCGCAAGCGCCTCGATCGCGCGCATCTCGCACGGAATGCCAAACAGGTGGGTGACGACGATGGCTTTGGTTCGTTCGCTCAACGCCGCTTCGATCGTGGCCGCCGTGACGTTGAGCGTTCGTGCATCGACGTCGGCGAACACGGGAATCGCGCCCTGGTATAGGATCGGAGCGATTGCCCCCATGTCCGTGATCGGAGTCGTCACGACTTCGTCGCCCGGCTCGAGATCGAGCGCGGCGATCGCGCAATGCACTGCCGCCGAACCGGAACTGCATGCGTATGCGTGTTTCGCTCCGAGCATATCGGCAAACGTCCGTTCCAACGCGCGCACGAAGCGTCCCTTGGTACTGGTCAGCGTTCCGCTGTTGATCGCTTCGGAGACGTACGCGATCTCTCGCTCGCCCAGGGTTCGGCCGGAGGCCTCCTGATCGGACGGAATTCTGCGCGGTGCCATCGTGATGCTCACGTGTGTTTCCTCAATGTGCGAAGTGCAAAGCTGGTCGAGTGAAATCCAAAGACGAATAAGCTTGCGGTCTGGATGGCAAACGTCGTCGAGGCGATGATGCCGACTTGAACTGCCGGAAGGTGCGCCCATACTCCGAGTGCGATCGCCAGCGGAAGGATGCCGGGAATGAGGCCGGGGATCGCCAGCGCGAGCGACGGCCGCGCGTGCAATGCGGCACGCAGCACGCTGCCTGTGCGCTGCGCGATCGCGTGAACGCCCATGCGAGAACGCCGTTGCGGCGACCATTCAAGCCGAGCGGGAATCTCATAGACGCGCATGCCGCCGTAGAGCGCGTCGAGCAGCAGCTGGTGCGTCATATCGCCGCCGGGACGCCGAGCCATCAGCTGCCGCACCGCATCGGTGCGATAAGCACGGACGATGCACGTCAGCGTATGGACGCGTTCGTGCACGGCATAGGCTAGAAATCGATTCGCCCACCGAGAGAGGATCGCACGCGTCCGCGGGACGTTGCGCACCTCGCCGCCGGGAGCGTAGGCGGAGGCCACAACGACCTCCGCCTCTTCCCTGAGGAGGGTCTCCACCAGCGCGCCGATGACCGGCGCGCGATAGCTGAGATCAGCGTCGAGGACCACGACCACATCGCTCTCCACTGCCTCGATGCCGCTGCGAATCGCAGCGTCGACTCCTCCGTTCTCAGCACGGCGGATCATGCGGATCCGTGGGTCATCCCGTGCCAACTCCGCCGCAATCTCCGCCGTCTCGTCGCTGCTCGCGTCGTCGACGATCAGAATCGACCACTGCGCAAGGGGAGTCCTCTCGACCAAAAACGAGCGAATCGCGTCGATGTTCGTCCGGAGCGTCGCCGCTTCGTTAAACGAAGGTATGACGACGGCAAAGGATTCGATCCTTCGCGCGGAGGTAGTCACAAAGCGATTGTAGGCTCCGCACGAAAAGCGCGTCTGGAAACCAAGTGCACGATGGCGATGGGCATAACGGCCCGCCGCAATCCCGCCGAGAGTCCCTAGGAGGGAATCTCGTCCTTTAGCTTACGTAGGAAATGTTGACCGGGACGCCGGCGGCTTCGGCGCGAGCGATCACGCCGTCGAGCGCATCGAACTCTTCTTCTATCGATGCGATCTCTTGTGCGCTGATACGCAACTCGGCCGCACGAATCCAGAGGATGCTCCGGGCGCGCTCGAAGGCGTGACGGAGCCGCGTCGGCGATGCCTCCAACACCGGCCAATCGCGGTTGTCTCGCGGTGGAACGATACGCCAGCCACGGCCGAACGCGCCCATGATCTCTTCGTCCGGATCGAGAGCGTGAGGAATCGCGGCGAGTACTTGCAGCTCTTCACGATCGGCACTCGATAGCTTCACGTCCTGATCGGTAAGCCGCATCATACAACGGAAGAACGCCGAACTGCCGATGGTATAGCCACCGGCACGAGAAGACACGTTCACATGAATCATCTCCATGGGCGAGAACTCGCCGCCGGGCGTCATGCTCATGTGGTAGGGTACTTCCGTCTCGCTACGGAAGGGCCTTCAGGACCTGCGCAACCGCTTCGGCGCTCGCCCGCAAGGCGGCGCTCTCTTCCTGGCTGAGTTTGATCTCCACGATCTCCTCGAGCCCCACCGAGCCGAGTCGACACGGAACTCCGATGAAGAGATCCTTGATGCCGTACTCGCCCGTGAGATACGCGGCGCACGGGAGAATCTTGTGTTTATCCTTCAGAATGGCGTCAATCATGTCCGCGATCGAACGCCCGGGTGCATAATACGCGCTTCCCGACTTCAACAAGTTCACGATCTCGCCGCCGCCTTTTGCGGTGCGTTCGACGAGCCTGTCGATCGTTGTTTTGTCGAGCAGCTCCGGAATCGGAATGCCGGCAACTGTCGAGTAGCGCGGCAACGGAACCATCTGATCGCCGTGCCCACCCAAGACGAACGTCTGGACGTTCTCGACGCTCACGCCCAACTCCATCGCGATGAACGCGGAGAAGCGCGCCGAGTCGAGAACGCCAGCCATACCGAGGATGCGTTGCCGAGGAAAACCGCTGACGCGCCGCGCGACCTCGCACATCGCATCGAGCGGATTCGTGACGACGATCAAGATGCAGCGCGGTGAGCGCTCGACCGCCTCCTTCGTTGCTGCGGCAACGATGTCAGCGTTGGCGCGCACGAGATCGTCGCGGCTCATCCCTGGTTTGCGCGGAAAACCCGCAGTGATTACGACGATGTCCGAGTCGTTGGTTATCTCGTAGTCGTTGCTGCCGGTGACGCGCACGTCGCTGCCCTCGACTGCGAGGGCCTCGAGGAGATCGAGCGCTTTTCCTTGGGGCACCCCTTCGATGACGTCGACTAAGGCAATGTCGGCAAGCTCTCTAGCCGCAAGCCAGTGGGCGGTGGTGGCGCCGACGTTACCGGCACCGACGATAGTGACCTTCTTTCGCATCGGGCGGCGCTTACTGCGCGCCGCAGAGTCTCTCCTGGGAGAAGGGGCCGCAACGTGGAAAAGTCCTTGCGCCTGGCTGCGACAAAGTACGACGCTGGAGAGGATATGACCCAGATGATGAGCGCTCCACAACCCATGGGACAGACCGGACTCCGGGGTGCGGTCGTCGGCGACACGCGGCTTTCCTCGATCAACGGTGAGAAGGGTGAACTGATCTACCGCGGGATCGACATCCACGACCTCGCACGATGGTCGACCTTCGAGGAGGTCGCCTATCTTCTGTGGTTCGACGCGCTACCGACGAAGGCGAATCTCGATGCGCTCCGCGCTAATCTCGCGAAACACCGTGCCCTGCCGGAGAGACTGATCGCGGTCCTCAAGGACATCCCGCCGGGCGGAACCCCGATGGACGCGCTGCGAACCGCGGTGTCGGCTCTCGGCCTCTTCGACCCCAACCCGATGGACATGTCGGAAGAAGGACAGATCGACAAAGCGGTGACGTTGACCTCGCTCTTTCCGTCGATTCTTGCGGCCTACTATCGGCTATCGCAGGGGCAGGCACCGATCGC
This sequence comes from bacterium, assembly GCA_021807065.1. Lineage (GTDB taxonomy): Bacteria > Vulcanimicrobiota > Vulcanimicrobiia > Vulcanimicrobiales > Vulcanimicrobiaceae > Tyrphobacter. The sequence goes on along the minus strand of JAKAPO010000013.1, from coordinate 4,988 downwards.
GCCCGACCCCGCCCTCGATACCGCGGGGAACTTCCTGTATATGTTTACCGGCACCGTACCCGATGCGAAGGCGGCTCGCGTCCTCGACGTTGCGCTCATCCTGCATGCCGATCATGGCATGAATGCCTCCACCTTTGCCGCGATCGTGACGGCGTCGACGCTCTCGGACATGTACTCGGCGATCACCTCCGCGATCGGTGCGCTCAAGGGACCGCTGCACGGCGGTGCCAACGAGGGTGTCATCCATAACCTCCTCGACATCGGGGAGATGGAGAACGTCGACAACTGGGTCAACACGAAGCTTGCCGCGCACGAAAAGATTATGGGTTTCGGCCACGCGGTGTACAAAGCGTACGATCCACGCGCGACCGAGCTGAAGCGCATAGCCAAGGAAGTCGGCGCGGCGGCAGGTACGACGAAATGGGTCGAGATGACCGAACGAATGGAGCAAGCCGTCTGGAATGCCAAGCAGCTCTATCCCAATGTCGATCTCTACTCCGCGTCCGTCTACTACACACTCGGTATCCCGACGCCCTATTTCACGCCGGTCTTCGCCATCAGCCGCGTCGCCGGATGGGCTGCACACGTGATGGAGCAATACGCCGATAACAAACTGCTGAGGCCACGTGCAAACTACGTCGGTGCCCGCGGCGTGCACTACGTCCCGATCGACGAACGCAAGCAGGATGTACGTCCGGCGCCTGCTCCCCCCGCCTCTGCAACCTCAACCTAGCGTTGTGAGCGTCCGCGGCTTCAGCGGCGCCGACGTCCCCGAAGCCTCCATCTACGATACGTGCATTCGCTGCGGGCTCTGTTTGCAGAACTGCCCGACCTATCTCGAAACGTCCACCGAGACATCCTCGCCGCGCGGTCGAATCAGTTTGATCCGCTCGGTCGGTGAGGGTGATCTCGACCTGCTCAGTCCGGGGTTCGTCGCGCAGATGTGGGAGTGCCTCGACTGCCGCGGCTGCGAAGCGGTCTGCCCATCCGGCGTGCATTACGGCGGGCTGATCGAGCCGGCTCGCGCGCAGATCGAAGCGGCACGGCTGCCGCAGCGTTCCTTCTTCTCACGCATCGCGCGCAGGTTCTTGCTACGCACGCTCTTCACGAACCTCGGGCTCATGCGCTTCGCTGCAGCCCTCGTGCGCATTGCACAGGCGACGCACCTCGATGCCCTCGCACGCGTTTTCGGATTCGGCGCCGCAGCCGCACTCGCCCCACGAGTTCCACCGCATCCCCTCGTACCTCGCGATCAACGATACGACGCGCAGAACGCGCAAGGGTTAGCGTTCTTGCACGTCGGGTGCATCATGCACGTCGCGTTCCCAAGCGTCCATCTCGCAACGATCCGCATGCTGCAGCGCGCCCGCCTGAACGTGGTGCTTCCCTCGTATCAAGGATGTTGCGGGGCGATCGCCATACACGCCGGCGATCGGGATCTAGGCCGCGAGATGGCCCGACGTAATATCGAGGCGTTCGAGCGCTCCCGTGCCGACGTCTACGTCGTCAACGCCGCCGGCTGCGGTAGCGCGCTCAAAGAGTACCCCGAACTCTTCGCAGCCGACGATCCCTGGCACGCTCGCGCAAGAGATTTCTCCTTGCGCGTTCGCGACGTCATCGAAGTGCTCGATGCCGTCGATCTTCCGCAGCCAGCGCGCGCGCTCGATGCCGCCGTCACCTACCAGGAGCCATGTCATCTTGCCAACGCTCAGCGCGTTACCGCTGCACCTCGCCGCCTGCTCGCGAAGATACCCGGGTTACGGCTCATCGAGATGCGCGAGAGCACGATCTGCTGCGGCAGCGCCGGTGTATACAATCTCACACAGCCGGCGATGGCAAAGCGCCTGCAAGCGCGAAAGGTTGGCGCCGTACTCGAAACCCACGCCACGATCGTCGCCACGGCAAACCCCGGCTGCGCGATACAGGTCGAGGCCGGGCTGCGCGCCGCGAAGAGTTCGGCACGCGTCCGGCACGTCGTGGAACTCCTCGACGCAGCTTATTGACGAACGCGAAATAGCGGAAGCATTGCCTCGACGCCCGGGGCGTTCGCCTGGCGTAGGTAGGTGTGGATGCCGAAGGCATCCTCGATCGTGCGTAACAGCGAGTAGTGGCTGTAGGGCGTGTTATCGGCGAGGTGGCGAGGCCCGTGATTCGTGATGACGACCGTCGGGATGTGGCCGCCGCCGCGATTTGCCGGATCGTTCGGATTGTTTCCGCAGCAGCCGGTGTAGTCGAGGATCGGGAAATGCCCGTCTTCGTCGAAGGTGATGACGATTGCGGCATTCGACCGCGCACGCCATGCTGGTGATGCCATGATCCGCTGTGTTATGCGCGCGATATTTTGGTCGCCGCGCCAAATCAGTTTCCCGAGATGTACGTACTGGCAGTCCTCAGGCGTTCCCGGTTCGTCGGCACCGTGCATCTCGTTGCACAGGTTCGGAATGATCAGCGAGAAGTTTGGGACGTTCCCGCTCTTCAGGTCTGCGTAGAGCTGGCCAAATCCCACGATGTGCTCTGCGCGGTGCGGGTCCCGTTGCACCGATAGGAAGTTCATGAAACCGGAATGCTTTACCGCGTACACGGGAAGCGTCTGCGGCACTCCGCGTGCATGAGGATCGGCCGCCACGACCGCCATGGAGCCGGGATGCGGCAGCGACTCATTGTAGTTCTTCCACGTCAAGTTCGCGTTCTGAAGCTGGGTCGCCAGATTCGGCGCGTCGATCGTGTGATTCACGTATCCCGGCCTGTTGCTGTTTGGGCAAAGGGAACTCGACGAATGCGGCTTGCAGTAGTATGCATCGTCATCGCGGATACCGTACGTGTAGCCACCGATCAGCGCGACGTAGTTCGGCTCGCTCGGATGCGTCTCGGCGTAAAAGTCGGTCGCGTTTCCATACTCGCGCGCAAGACGCGTGATCGTCGGGGCATCGGCACTGCCGATGACTTGGCCGTAGTCCTTATTCTCTTCGACGATAACGAAGATGTGCGCGTACCGTGGCACCGCAAGGTCGCGCGCGGTCGGCCGTGAGTTCGCCGTGGCGGCGAGGAGCACGCCGCTCAACAGGGCAGCCAGCACGCTGCCGATTACAGTCATCTTTCGCATCGTGCCGTTTTCCCCGCGCACGATGCGAGCTCCCCTATCGCTCTCCTATCTCCACTTGGTTCGGAGAGAATGCCAAGTAGCCGGCGATGGGCACTGCCGCCGGATACGGATGCTCGTAGGACCATACCGCATTCTCCGCCGTCTGCCCATCTGCCGAAATCGAGAAATACGAAGCATCTCCCTTATACGGGCAATGCGTCGTGTGCGGCGCTCGCTGGAGCAACGTCATTGCAACGTCGTCGCGCGGCACGTAGACGATGGGCGCGTAATCCGCCTCATGCATCGTCATCGCATGCCGCGTGTCGGCGATCGTCTTTCCCGCGAACTTCACGGTGACGTGCGCCTGATTCGGCGTGACGCTAATCGGATGCTCGGTCCCAGGAGCCTTCATCATGATACCCGCCATGATACCCGCCCTCATACCCTCACCGGCAGAAAATGGGTGCGCTTCGTCGAGCGCCGAGCGGTTCCGAGCTGGACGACGGAAAGACGAGCGACTTCTCTGGGGTGGCTGGATTCGAACCAACGAATGGCGGATTCAAAGTCCGCTGCCTTACCACTTGGCGACACCCCATCGCGGACGCATGCTCTGCACGTTCTACCACCGCGAGGCGCTCCGAAACCCCATCGATCCTCGAGTTGATGCGATAGTCCATTTCCGCAATTCGCCGCTCCGTTTGATCGAACCGTTTTTCCATGCGATCGAAATGCCCGTCGATTGCCTCGAACTGCTTGCTCGCGCATCCGAACCCGAGATCCATCGCCTCTCTCACGTCGGCAAGCCCCTACCTCAACCTTGCCCAGCCGATAGTCGAGGCCTGCGACTCTCGTGTCGAGGCTCGTCACCTTTATGTCCAGGCTACCGAAGGAGGCCCTCAAATCGAGTAATACGTCATAGACCTCGGCGATCGTCGGCTGGCCTTCCATGCGTGGGGAGGTACCATACGAATGCGACCGAGATGGTTCCTCGGTGTTGTGAAACCGTGAACTTCGCCAGCTACGACGAGGTCAGCGGCTGATGAAATTCCTGGCGCCGAGGTAGCGGTTTGCCCAGTAGGGATCGGAGAGACTGCTGACCATCACCCCGCGGCTCGAGCTGGCGTCGACGAAACGGCCGTGCCCGAGATAGATGCCGACGTGGGACGGTCCCGGCTCGTAGGTCTGGAAGAAGACCAGGTCGCCCGGCCGGAGATGGCGCACGCGTGCGCCGGCATAGTATTGGGCATCCGCAGTTCGCGGCAGGTGGATCCCGATCATGGCAAAGACGTGCTGGACGTAGCCGGAACAGTCGAAACCGGCCGAGGTCGTTCCTCCAAACACGTATGGCACGCCCAAGAAGCGCAATGCGCTGCGGGTAAGGCGTTGGGCAATGAGGGAGGCACGGGTAAGCACGCTGTGCGCGAAGCGGCCGATGGTGGCGGCGTGGTGCACGCGCTTGACGATGATCGGCTGCGACATCCATTGGGTGATGTCGGGACTCGTGCGCTCCGCACTTAGCTGTGCGAAGCCACCCTTGATCGAATGGGAAGGATGCAGACTTGCGGCCTCGCCCGATCCGAGCGAGCCGACGGTGAAAAGGGCAAGCGCCCAGGCAACTATGGCAAAGCGCAACGAGCAACTCCTCTTTCTCAACACTTGCGAGGTTAGTTGACGGGTTGGGGCGAGAAAGACCGCCCTCGAGCTGACCTCAGCTCGTTCACCCCTGTAGGAATCCCCCGCTCCGGGACAGGTGCCCCGGATTCAGTGACCTTCAGTTGTCTAGTGTCCAGCGGCGCCCGGACTCCGCAGAGTCCCTGGGCCGGGACCTACGTTTCCCCTAAGCGCTCGATCTCCTTCCCAAGCGCATCTACCACTCCCTGGGCTAGTTGTTCGATCTTCGTACGGT
>JAKAPO010000239.1 GCA_021807065.1 bacterium | reverse complement strand
CAACGCATAGTGCGTTCGGCGGCATCGTTGGACTCTTCTCCGGAGTGGCGGTTGGCGCGCTCGTCGGCTATATCTTCGCGCTTGCGGCAACGAAGTTCAAAGTCGATCAGATCGTCGCCGGCATGGGCATCAATCTCATCTGCTCCGGAGGTGCGGCGTACGGTTTGACGCTCCTGTTCAATCAACCCGGAGCGAGCCCAGAGGTGAACAACCTCGGTAGCATCGGTGAATGGTCGTTGGTAGCGGTTGCACTCTTGATGGCGCTCGCGCTTCACCTCGTGCTCTATCGCACCCCGTGGGGAATGCGCGTGCGCGCGACCGGCGAGAATCCGCTGGCAGTAAAGTCGGCCGGTCTCAATCCGCTGCGCTTTCGCATGCTTGCGGTTATCGCAAGCGGCGCACTTGCGGGTTTGGGCGGCGCGTTTCTCTCGGTCGGCGAGTTGAATCTCTACTCCGACGGCATGACCGCAGGCCGCGGCTTCATCGCGCTTGCGGCGGTGATCTTCGGGCGCTGGACGCCGCTCGGGGCGACCGGCGCCGCCATCGTCTTCGGTCTCTTCGAAGCATTGCAGTATTGGCTGGCGGGGCAGGTTTCGTGGCTTCCGGCCAACGCGATGGCGGCGCTGCCGTACGTCGCAGCGATCGTTGCGCTCGCCGGAGTAACAGGGCGAGTGCGCGCGCCGGCATCGGACGGCGTACCGTACTAGCAGGCTAGTGGCATCGCATTTCTCGCAGCGTCAGCACGGTCCTCGACGCCTCAGCTTGCGCCTCTCTTTACAAACCTTCGGGCTGGTTGGCTCTAGGCAGGAGCGGATAGGCATGGTAGGATGGCTATGACGTGGCGGCCGAACGCTCTGTAGGACGCACATTGATCATTTCCGTCCTTGCGATTTCGCTGATCGCAATCTTCCCGTGCGTCTCGAGTGCGGCGCCAACGCCGTTTCAAAAGATGCGGGTGCAGCTTCGCAGGCTCGCCGCGCGTTTTCCCGCCCAGATCGCTTTCGAAGTACTCGATCTTTCCAGCGGCCTCGTTGCCGGATATAACGCCAACGAGTCGATGCCGGCGGCATCGACGATCAAAGTTGCGGTGATGGTCGAGGTTTTCAAGAAACTCGAAGAAGGCGCGTTCACGCTCAATGATCGCATTCAACTGCATGCGAGCGATCGCGACGACGGCTCGGGCGATCTCGCGTTTGCGCCCGTTGGAGCCTCATATACCGTCTCGGATCTCCTGTCGCGAATGATCGACGTGAGCGACAATACCGCCGCGAACATGCTCATCAGGCTCGTGGGACGGCGTAACATCAACCGCACGATGTACGAGCTCGGTCTGCACCATACGTGGCTCGCGAACTCGATTCATACCGAAGACTGGGCGGTGCGCGATCAGTTGCGAAGCTCGCCGGCGGATATGGTGCATCTGCTTCGCTTGATGGCAGAACGCAAACTCATCGACGCCTGGTCGTCAAACCAAATGATCGACATTCTCGAGGCCGACCAGATCAACTCGCTCGTACCGGCAGCGCTTCCATCCGATATTCCGATAGCGCACAAGACCGGCAGCTTCTCCGACACGCTCGACGACGTCGGCATCGTGTACGCCGCCGGTATGCCGTACGTGGTCGCGGTGATGACCACGGCGCTTCCTTCGCAAGGCGCCGGAACGAACTTCATCCACGAGCTGTCGCGTATCGCATACGAAGGCGAGCAGCGCTTGGCCACATGGCGCATCGCGCGAGGAATCGAGATCGGCTCGTTTGCGGTTGGTGCCGCGGCCCTTCCCATCACCCCCGACGTTCGCTATTGGGACAAGGTCTCGACGAAAGGAAGCGGCGGCACCTAGGAGTTCGCTGAAAAGCAGGCAGATTTTGTGGTCATGAACGTCATTGGCTGGGGTTTGCGCTCTACATCTTCGGCGTCGGCGGGCGCTGAAGCAAATGCTGGGGTGATTTTCTCATGCGGTTACTGCTCCGAGATTTCTTATGCGCATCAGGTTGTACGTGGCGGCGAGGAAGGTGAACTGCCAGCCGACGCGCCTTCGTCCGCGATGCCGGGTCTTGCGATATCCGGCGAAGGCCTTCATCCAACCGAAGATCTTCTCGATGCTCTTACGTTTGAACTGGCTTACCGCATAGCTGGGGTGGCGTACGGTGCGCCCGTCGAGCCGGCTCCCACCGCAACGCGCGTCGTTGGTGGCGATGTGGGGAGTTGCTCGGAGTTCGCGCATGCCAGCGACGAACGAAGCGACGTCGTAGCCGCGATCGGCCCCGATGGTAATTCGATGATTCCCCCGCACGCCGGCGATCATGCCCAAGGCCGTTTCTCGCTCAGCAAATCCGGTCGCCAATGTCAGAGCCACGTCGGCAATGAGCGCGTTGCGGTTCTCCATCAGGACGTGACCCATGTAGGCGAGCTGGGCCGGTTGAGCCTTGCTCTTGCGGTATAGACGAGCATCGCTGTCGGTCACCGACTGATGCGTTTCATTGGAACGCCTGGAGCCATGGAAGTGCTCGCCGTCATCGTTGGAATCACCCTTCGGGCGAAAGCTCTTGTGCGACGCGACGGCCTCGATGAGCGTTCCGTCAACGCTGAAATGCTCGTCCGACATCAGCCCCTGCCGCTGCGCGATCTCGACGACCCGCCGGAAAAACGCCTTGGCGATCTCGCCCGCAATGAGCCGGTCGCGGTTCTTCGTAAAGCTCGTCGGATGCCAGACCGGATCGTCGGGCCCCAGCCCGACGAACCACCGAAACAGGAAGTTGTAGTGCAGCTGCTCGACCAGAAGCCGCTCGCTGCGGATCCCGTAGAGCGCCTGCAGCAGCAACGCTCGCAGCAATCGTTCCGGCGGAATCGACTTGCGCCCATCCGCAGCGTAGATCGCATCGAGATCACGAGAAATCCCACGCAGAGCCTCGTTGACGAGCGGCAGCAGTCGCCGCAGCGGATGATCGGTCGGGACCATCTCCTCATCATTGAAATGATACAGCATCGCGCGTTGTTGGAGGTCGCTTGATCTCATGAACCAATTGTACACTAAAGCGCCGCGTTTTTCAGCAAACTCCTAGAAAAATGACATGCTCCGTGTCTCGATTAGAGTGCGGACGCTTCGACCTCGAGATGCGGCCCGTCATAGAGCAACGAGACCTGATTGCGAACGTCGCTGCCCAGAATCAGCTCCCTTCCTATATCTACCGCACGCATCCGAAAGCGGCCGACGGGCGTTTCGACGTCGATCAACCGGAGAGAAGATCCGGTTCACCGCGTCCATATCTTTCGCGCATGCGCCTCGCCAATCGCGTGCTGTCGTCATCGTGCGCGACGACCTCCTCGTCGACGATTGCGAGGTTTGTCCCGCTGCCATAGCGTACCGCGAGTCGCTGGCGATTGCGCTCGTACCACGCGATGTCACGCTCGAGTTCGGAATAATTCGGCGATCCCTCCTGACTTCGCAGCGCACGTGTCGCAGCAGTAACCATGAACTCGGTCAGGGTCACGCCACGATGGGCGGCAGCCTTCTTGACCTCCCTAGCCACGTTTCGTGGAAGGAACTTCTCCAGTACTGAGTCAAGACGTGCACGTCCGACGGCGATGGAGCTCGCCGTGCCGCCTGAAGAGGCTGATGGCTCCTACCATGCGAGTATGGATTGAGGAGCAATGCAACCGGTGCCTTTCGGGACAAGGATTCGCGAGGTGGAGCGTACCGCACGGGAGGCGCTCGACCGCGGTTACGCTGCGGATCTCGTATGGATCGAAAACTTCGCGTCACGCCGTCTGGGAAAAGCACGGTCCGAACTCGCCGAGCGCATTCTGTCATTAGGCTCGATCGATCGACGGCTCCGCGAGGCACTCGTCGCTCTCGAAGCGGAGAGCGTAGCGGAGCGGTGCGCGCGCGACATCTTTTCGAATGCCGACGTTCGCCTCCGAGCGCGCTTCGGGCTCTACGCCGACGCCCTTCCTGGCCGGAGGATCAGGCTGCCACACGTCCGGCTCGATGACGAG
>JAKAPO010000238.1 GCA_021807065.1 bacterium | reverse complement strand
TTCAGCGAGACGTTCAGCATTTTCGAGTCTTGATTGTAGAGCACCTGGACCTGGTAGCAGTTGCCGATCGTTTTGGTCAGGTAGACGATCTTATCGCTGATGCGGCGGTGCATGTTCCAGTCGAGATTGCCGGCGAACTCCACCTGCATGTCGCGCCCGATCGGCGCCGAAAACTGGACGTTCGTCTGCTCGAAACCAAGGCCGGGACCGGGGAGGAACGCGCCACCGAGCAACACGACGGAGTTCGTGGTCGGCGCAAATTGGACTTGATAGCTCACGGGTTGCGCATGAGCGTCGAAGAGCGTCGAGAAACCGAGTGAGACGTTATACGTCGAGCCGTTGAAGAAGCGCAGCAGATCCTGGGCTGTCTTGTTGTTTTGCGTCGGCTGCTGATCGAGAAACTGGAACGGAACGGCCGCAGGCCCGTTGTAGTTTGCCTCGTTGTACGTGATCATGTTGACGATGTGGTTGCCGATCGGCGTCGTCAAGCTCAGGAGCTGCTGGATCGCGGCCTTGAGGTCTCCGGTACCGTACGCGAATTGGGTTACGTTGACCGTCGCTTGAAAATCGCTGCCGAAGATCTTGTACAGCGCCGGTCCGAGCACGAACGCCATGTCGGCGCGAGCAGTATGGAAGGCGTTCGACGGCTCGCTGTAATTGCCGATTTGGAACTGCGCCGAGACCGGAAAGATGAAATGCGGAAAGAATCCGAGCGGACGGATCGCGAGCTGCGGGAGCTCCTCGTCACCGTACGGGACGCGCGCGTACGCTCTATCATAGGTCAGCTGGTAATCGACGCCGCTCGTCGTGTAATGCAGCACTTCGTCGAGCGTTGCGGATGCGTTCGAGGACGAGAAGCCACCGTAGTTGGAGGAGCCGTTGGTCATGCTGAAATTCAGCGCGTTGCTCAACTGGGGCGAGAACTGAATCAAGTCGGAAAACGACTCCGCATTGGTCGCCGACTGCGTTCCAACGCCGGAGTGCGTGAAGGTAAGCGTCTGAGAGTCTTTTGCGGTTTGGTGCACGAGATTGACGTCGAGGCTTTGATTCGCCGGTAGGTTCGTCAGCGGGCCGTAGTCGGATTGGTAGCTGTAGTTGACGGAGGAATGCAGCGTGTTCGAAAAGTTCTCGGTCTCCGATGCGGTAAAGTTGGTGTTCGTCGCGTCGACGCGCCGGTCGTGAATGCGGTAGAAGTTGACGCTCCCCTCTCTGCGCCCGTTCTTGCGTGAAAAGAAGGCGACGTATCCGTAGCCGAGCCCGACTTTCGTATAGTAGTTGAGCACGTAGTAACCGTAATATTGCGGGCTGTTGCCGAAGCCGATCCTCGTGAGGACGTAAAATCCTTCGTACTGATCGTAACCGACCGTGGGAAAGTACTGCGGGCGCGTCCGTTGTTGCTCGACCGACCGAAGCGGAATGACGATCTTCGGCAGCCAGAAGACCGCCGCGGCTCCAAGCCAGAGGATTGCGTCGTAGATCACGATCCGATCGCCTGGGATGAGATCCATGGTGCGGCCGGTGATGTGGTATCCGCCGCGCGGATGCTCGCAGGTCGTCACGCTCGGATGCTCGCCGTGCGCGTTCCCAGCGGCGTCGGTATGGAGATCGGTCGCAGAGTAGTGAACGAGCCCGCGCTCGACTCCTTGCGAGCTTTCACCTCGGCCGTTGACCAGCCGTGCGGTCTGTGCGATGGTGTCGAAATAGATCGCGTCGCCTCTCAAGATCGAGTCGTGGCTCTGATCGATGATGAACGGATGACCCGTAATCGTCACGGTTCGGTCACCGTCGTAGTGCGCGCGCTCGCCGACGATCTCGCCACGGCTGTAGTAGACGTGCACGTTGCCCCGCATGTCGACCGGTTGCCCCGGTTTGTTGGCGTTGCGCGCGGTGAGATGATCGGCGATGATGGCGATGTAGCCTGGGGCGAGCGTCGGTACCCCGGTGGGCAGCGGCGTTGGCGCCGGCGGGGCTTGCCCCGCAGGGGTGATCGCCGGCGGCGTCTGGCCTCCGCGTTGCAAGAAGACCGGCATCGCAGCGGCGGGCCGCGTCGTTGCGGTTGCCGGCAGCGGCAACGGCGATGGGCTCGCGGTGCCGCTTGGGGGCGGCGTCAAGAAGATTTGCGTGCTGCCGTTCTGCCGAATCTGAAACCCCGGCAGCGGTGTCGGGCTCGGGGACGACGATGGTGATGGCGTGGGGACCGCTTGTGCGACGGCGTTGCGAACCGGTGTGCTCGCGACGCACATCGAGTGGGCGTTCAGGAGCGCGAGCGCTTGCTCTTCGTCAAAATCCGTCGACGGTGCGGCAGCTGCCGCGTCCAGATAGCCGCAGCAGACCGCGATGAAGCAGGCGACCGCGGCAAGCGCGGTATGGTGTGGGCGGTGCACGCGGTCATCGCTCTTCGAGCCAGAGTAAGAAGGCCCCCGCGGCACCGAAGACCACGTTGGGAATCCACGCAGCGACGTATGGGTCGATCGCGCCGGTCATGGCAAAGGCAGACGCTGCGGACATCAGCAGGTAGTAGAGGAAGAAAGCCATGATGGCCAGCAGCATGCCGAGCATGCGTCCGCGCCTGCCGAATCGGATGGCGAGCGGCACGGCAACGACGACCGCGATGAAGCACGCGAACGGCCAAGCCAACTTATTTGCAAGCGTAAACTCCCATGGGTTGAGCGCCGTTCCGCCGATGCCTTCCTGTTGACGCCATCGCAACTGCGTCGCGAGCTGCTTGCTGCTCATCGCCCATGGGTCGTTGTTCACCGAGTTGAGAAACTGCGAGGCCGATTCTTGCAGTGGTAACCCGATGGTGACCGTCGCTACCTTCTGCTGCCCTGAAACGTAGCCGTCGTTGTTGAAGCGCGATTCGATGACGTTGTGCAAGACGAGCATTCCGCGCACGACCGAAGCGCTCTTTGCCTGCAACGTCTCGTTCCATGTTCCGGATGGTCCCGGTTTGAAGATCTGCACGCCGTAAAAAGTCTTGCCATCGGGGCTCGCCTCGGTCACGTAAAACGTGTTTCCGGTATCGGGATCCTTGCGAAAGAATTGCGTGTCGAACGGTAGATAATCCGAATGGTAGATCATCTGGTAGAACGTGCGGGTCGAGAGATCGACCGACGGCGGCGCGATGTACTCGTTCATGGCATACGTCACCAAGAACGCACAGAAGCCGAAGGCCAGCGGCATCGCGGCGATGCGAACGACGTGAATGCCGGCGGTGCGCATCGCATTGATCTCGTTATCACCCATGAGCCTGCCGACTGCGAGCAGCGAGCCGAACAACGCGCCGAACGGGAAGGCCATCGGAATCGACTGCGGTACCCGCAATATGATGTAACGCAGTACGAGAAAGAACGGTTGGTGCTGGTTGATGAGATACTGTGCCGAAAGCACGAAAATATCCAGCGCCCAAAATATGAAGAACGCGAACGCCGCGCCGGCGAACGGCGGGATCATCTCGCGTAGCAGATAAGCGTCGAGGATCGTAACGAACCTCGCGCTGCGCGCGCGCGGGAAGAGCTTAGCGGCTGTCGCGATAATCGGTAAGCACGCGGGCTACGTACGCCTGCGTCTCTGCGTACGGCGGAATGCCATGGTATTCGTCGACGGCGCCCGGGCCGGCGTTGTACGCGGCGACTGCCAGCATAACGTTGCCGTGGTAGCGCCCGAGCAACGATTTGAGATAGGCGCTGCCGCATTCGACGTTTGAAACGGGCTCGAAAGGATCGATTCCGCACGCCGCGGCCGTCGCCGGCATCAGCTGCATCAAACCCTCCGCTCCGGCGCTCGAGATTGCGGACGGGTCGCCGCCGGACTCCGCCATAAGGACCGCATTCACGAGTCCTGCAGGTACCGCGTGGTCGGCCGACGCCTGCGCCACGAGGTTCTGGATCTCGAGCGAGCTTAAGCTACGAGAAACGTACGGGACGAAGCCGGGGCCGCCGCAGCCATAGAGCAGCCCTAGGAGAGCCAATGGGGCGAGCCTCCGGATCGACACGTTCCT
>JAKAPO010000237.1 GCA_021807065.1 bacterium | reverse complement strand
TCACCCCCGGGCATCGTGTAGATGCTCTGCACGACCCCTTTTCCGAACGTTTGCGTTCCGATGAGCGTGGCAAGACCGTAATCCTGTAATGCGCCCGCGGTGATCTCGGAGGCGCTGGCGGTGCCGCGGTTTACGAGGATGACGAGCGGACGCAACCCTTGGATCGTGGTTCCATTGGCGACTTGCACTTGGCGGTTGCCGTCGCGATCGACTTCGGCAACGATCGTTCGACCGGCGGGAAGGAAGTAGCTGACGATGTCGACGGCGCTGTCGACGAGGCCGCCGCCGTTGAAGCGCAGGTCGAGAATATAGCCTTTGGCGCCGCGAGCCCTACCGTCCAAGAGCGCGGCGTGCATCTCCGCGGCCGACGTATCACCGAACTCCGTTAGGCGGATGTAGTCGTAGCCGTTCTCCATCTTGGCGAGTACGGTCGGCACGCGAATGATCTCGCGGACGATGCGATACGTGAAGAGTTTCTTGGAGGCATTGAGCGGATGCGCGCTGATCGTCACCTCCGTCCCGACCCGGCCGCGAATGAGCTCTTGGACGCGGTCGAGCGAGAGACCGCGCACCGGTCTGCCGTTCACGCTGTAGAGCACCTCGACGGTCATGCCGGCGCGTGCCGCCGGTTTACCGGCAATCGGTGCGAGAATGATGGTGTCGTTCTTCTCTTGATAAATGTAGACTCCGATGCCGCCGAAGTTTCCGCCTTGGAGCGCCTCGTTGAGCAGCTGCAACTCGCGCGGCGAAAGGTAGACGGTATAGGGATCGTCGACCGATCCCATGATTCCGTCGAGCGCCTGCTCTAGGAGCGCCTCATTGCCACCGCGCAGTGCAGCACCGTAATGGGACTGCGCGTACGCTAGTTCGTCGTCGAGGCGAGAGGCGTCTATGGAGGCGACGCCCGTCGCGCTTTCGACCGGCAGCGAAGCGCTGACGTGGTGGTCTCTCAAGTACTTGAGCAACGCTTGACGCTCGCCGCGCAGCGGAGCTTGGGGATCGACCGGCTTGTAATACTCTCTGTCCAACTCTTGCAGCGCGATCGCGAGCAACTGCGCGTCGCTCACCGAGGCGCCAAAGATGTCTGGAATGCCGCCGCGGTCGGCGACGCGCAGACCGCCCACCAAGCCGGAGCCGGCGACCGATCGCACGTGCAAGCCAAGCAGCACGACGAGGACGAGAGCGGCTGCGGCTGCGGCGGCGAGCGCGAGCAGCCCGCGATACTTGGTCATGACTCTATCTTACCTTACTACTTAGTGGATGAGACGCGGCGCGGGATCGACGGGTTTTCCGTTGATGCGGACCTCGAAGTGTAGGTGCGGGCCGGTCGAGTACCCGGTCGAGCCGACGGCTCCGATCGCTTGGCCACGCTGCACGTACTGCCCCCGCGAAACGTAGATAGCCGACAGGTGGCCGTAGCCGGTCGAGTAGTGATTTCCGTTGTCGATCAAGATGTAGTTGCCGTATCCCCCATACCACTGGGCCATGATCACGGTTCCCGCCGCCGCCGCCCTGACGGTCGTACCCATCGGTGCCGCGATATCCAGCCCTTGATGAAACTCGGGACCGCCGCCGAATGGATTCGAGCGCCAACCAAACGGCGACGTGATGATGCCGGTAATCGGCCACGAGAAGTAGCCGTTCGAATGTGCGGCCTCGCCCGCAATTCCTCTTGCTTGCGCGATCTCGGCCTGCCGCTGCCGAATCAAGGCTTCCAGCTGTGCCTCCTGCGCGGCAGTGAGGTCCTCCATCGCCGCAACCTGCGTTGCGATGACGCGCCGGTCGCGGTCGGCCAGTCCCACCAGGTTGCTCCGCTCGGTCGCGAGGGCGCCGAGCTGAATGCGCGCCTGATTCTGCTGCTGCCGTTCGTCTTGCAGCGCGATCTCGTTGGCTTCGAGGCTCTGCTGAACGGCCAAGACGCGTTTCGCCGTCTCTTGGCGCTGCCGAACCGCTCGCTGATTTGCCGCGATCAGGAGACGGAAATCGTCCCACGATTCGACGAAATCGCTAAACGAGCGCGCGGCAAGCAGGACGCTGAGATAGTTCGGAGCGCCGTACTCGTAGATGCCGACGAGCCGGCGCCGTAAAAGAGAGTCTTGCAGTTGAAGCGAGCGCTTCGCGGCGACGAGTTGACGGGCATACCAAATGAGACGCCGCTGCGTTTCACGTTGTTCCGCACCAAGGTATCCGAGCCGTTGATTGACTCCGGCAATTGCGGCGTTGGTCTCGTCGAGCTGTTCCTGGAGATCGTTGACGCGCGCCGTCGCCACGTGCAGCTGCATCCGCTTGAGATGGAGCTGGTACTGGAGCAGGCGGGTGCGGGTGCGCTGCGCCTCGATGCGGTGCTCGAGCGTTGGATCGCGGCGAGGCGGATGCGATCGCGCGTGACGCACCGTATGATGTACCGCTGCAACCGCGTAGATTGGGAAGAGCGCCAGCAGCGCCGATGCGAGAATACGCCGGATCACGTCTGCAGGTGGCGTCCAACGGAGACCCATGCCGCGAGCGAGCCCACGATCGCGCCGACGAGTAGCATCTGCAAGATGAGGCTTGGGACGTCTACGGCGGCAGCGTTGAACTGCACGAACGGCAGCGCATCGATAATTCTCGGCCAGATGGTGGCATGCGCGATCGCCAGAATGCAGACTGCTGCGGTTGCTCCAACGATGCCGACGACCAGACCTTCGCAGATGAACGGCATGCGGATGTACATGTTGGTCGCGCCCACGAGTTGCATGATCGAGATCTCACGCCGCCGCGCGTAGACGGCCAGCCGAGTCGTATTCGAAATGATGATGCCGCCGACGATGAGGAAGACGCCGATGAGCGACATGCCGATGCGGCGCAGCACTGCGCCCAGGGCCAGCAGCCGCTGCACCAGATTCTGTCCGTAGACGACGTTGGCAACGCCATCGAGGCGACGCACCTCGGCGGCAACCGTAGGGACGAGTTGCGGAAGGCGGACGCGAATGCGAAACTTGTCCGGCAACGGATTCTCGGTGAGCAGCGAGGTGTCGATCTCGCCGCGCGTGCGCTCGCGCAGCTCTTTCAATCCTTCGGCCTTCGGCACGAACGTCGCCGCGCTGATGCGCCGGTCTGCTTTGAACGCCGCGCGCAACGCGTTCAGTTGATGCGGCGTCACGTCGGTTTTGAGGTAAACGGATATCTCGATCTGCCGTAGCATGCCGTTTCCGAGATCGGCGAGCGTCGCGCGAACGAACAGGAACGCGCCAAGCAGCGTGATCGTAGCCGCGACCGTTCCGATCGCGGTGAGTTGCATGAGGGTGTTGCGCGTGAAGCTGCGTGCAACCTCACCCAGAAAGAACTTGACTCTGCCCCAATCCAAGATAGTAGTATCCTCGTTCCTTGTCCGTCGTGACCCTGCCGTCTTCCAGACGCACGACACGCCGGCGCATGCGATCGACGACCGCTTGGTTGTGCGTGGCCACCAAGACCGTCGTTCCTTTGAGATTGATGCGCAGCAGCAGATCGACGATCTCGGTTGTGTTGGCCGGATCGAGATTACCGGTCGGCTCGTCGCAGAGCAGAATTTTCGGATTGTTCACGAGCGCGCGCGCGATAGCGGTGCGCTGCTGCTCGCCGCCGGAGAGTTCGTCGGGATACATGCGGCTTCGGTGCGAGAGACCGACGAGGTCGAGAGCCCGCGGCACCTGCCGCATGATGTCTTTCGTCGGTGCACCCGTCACTTGCATCGCGAACGCGACGTTCTCCCAGACCGTCTTGTCGGGCAGGAGTTTGAAGTCCTGAAAAACGATGCCGAGATGACGGCGCAGAGCCGGAATGCGCCAACTCGGCAGACGATCGACGCGAATCCCACCGACAGTGACACCCCCAGCTGACGCGGCCGTCTCCCGATCAAGCACTCTGAGCAGGCTCGATTTACCCGTGCCGGAATGACCGACGAGAAAAACAAACTCGCCTTTGGCGATTTCTAAACTGACATTATCGAGAGCGCGCACGCCGTTGGGATAGAGCAGCGAGAC
>JAKAPO010000236.1 GCA_021807065.1 bacterium | reverse complement strand
TGCCGAGGGCGATCGGACCAGCTTGCGCAAGGCGGTGCGCTCGTCCGCCGTCAACTCGATCGAGGCAGCAATACGGCTCATGCACCAGTATAACATTAATGCGCTTATTCCTGCAACTAGGTACTAGAACGCCGGACCGAAAAGCGCTCCGTTTTTCCGGCGCACGGCAACCGTTTGGCAACCGTCGCGCAACCGGCGCGCGGGAAAGCCCGTCAAATCAAGCCTTTCACAATGGAGGCAAGGAGACTCGAACTCCTGACCCTTACGCTGCCAGCGTAATGCTCTACCAACTGAGCTATGCCCCCGTGAGCCGCGGCGACCGGCTCCTTCATGGGAGGGCTTGCGACTCCCTCGCCCCGCGCATGGTATACTACAGCACGCGGAGTGCGCCGGGCGACCGCCCTACGGGGAGGAAAGTCCGGGCTTCACTGGGCAGGGTGCAGGATAACGTCCTGTCGGGGTGACCCGAAGGAAAGTGCCACAGAAACATACCGCCCCAAAACCGCTGACATATTTTTGGGGTAAGGGTGAAATCGTGAGGTAAGGGCTCACGGAGCGACGCGGTGACGCGCGCTCGGGTAAACCCCACCCGAAGCAAGACCGCTCGATCAACTGGACGGCCCGTCCAAGCGAGCAACGTCGCACCGAGGTGCGCGGCGACGCGCATCCCAGAGAGATGGTCGCCGCCCGAAAGGGTACAGAATCCGGCTTACAGGCGCGCTCCGCAAAGGCCAAGAAGAGGAGATTAAAGGTTTTACAACACCGTGGAAACTCAACGCTTTAGCCCGGAAATGACGGTCGACGAAGCCTTCCGCCTGCACGCGGGAGCCCGTCGAGTCTTTGCACGATTTCATTTAGGTGGATGCTCGCACTGCGCGATCAGCGAGTCACACCAGCTCGGCCAGCTCTGCGAGGATTACGGCATCCCGTTACCGCTCTTGCTCGATAGCCTCAACGCGCTATTCGATCAAGGCGTTCTCAATGTCGGCGATCGCGTGCGCATATCGGCGGAGCTTCGCACGACAATCCCCCAGCTGGCGACCGTGCCGGAGATCGGTGTGATCCCCGGCGCGGAGAGTGGTGCGTACACCGCCGAGTTCGGCGACGTGCGTTTGCAAGGCCTGAGCGAAGACTTCATCCCGGTTGCCCCGGAAGCCCAGGCCTCCTAAACAAAATCAATCGGTCGGCGGTCGGCAAACCCTTCATCGGCACCATGCCAATACATGACTTCGGCTTCACCGGCTTTCCAACACAAATAGACGGGAGCGCCGTCGCGCTGCGACGGAAAATCGATGAGTCCAAGATCGATGTCTTTGACGATACAGCCGAACGACTCGATGCGCTCGATCATGCGAATGATCTCGGTTTTCAACTCGCCGAAGCGGGGCGCGCCAAACGGCGAGCGCGGTCGCGCAACACGAGGACTCTTGTGCGCAGCGTCGTGGAGCAAAGCATCCGTTTCGAGCAGGCGGATCGCCAGATCGCGCCGGTGCGCCAGCAACTCGTCGACAAGCGGCGTAAGCTTCGGAATAACCGCGTTGGCCCGCTCGGGCGAAAACCATTTCATGTGAGCGTTCTCGCGTTCGGCTTCAAGTTCGGCGTGCCTTCCAATATCGATCTGCTTTTTGACGTCCGATTCTTGCGCAACCCTAACTATGTTCCCCGATTGGAGTCTCTTACTGGTGACGATGAGGCAGCGGCCGCCTTCATAGCGGCCGACCCTGCGCTGGAGCCATTCTTGATGCATCTCTTCCAACTCCTGGACTTTGTGCTACCGCTCTACGCCGCCGAAGAGAGAGCGCAGCTGACGATCGGCATCGGCTGCACTGGCGGACGCCACCGCTCGGTCTACGTCGCCCGGCGAGTGCTCGAACGTCTCTGCGCAGACGGCTGGACGGTTTCGCAACAAGCACGCGACGTCGCGAGAAGCGCCTGATGCGCGACCGCGTACTACGCGGCCTCCAGTGGCTGCGACCCGGTCTCGGCATCAAGCGCTGGTTGATCGTCAGCCTCCTTGGTATCGCAATGCTCGGCGACGCAGCGGATCGCTGGATCGTTGCCCACGGTGCGTCGTGGAACATCAACGAAATTCTCGACGGCATCGTCGCGGATTCGTTCGGTTCCTCGGCGCCTTCCGAACTGACGTGGTTCCTCATCGTTTTCGGCTCGCTGCTGCTGTTACTCGGAACGCTCCTCGCCCTCAACGCGGTCTTTCGCGCAGCGCGGCGTACGTCGCAGGGACTGGATGCTTTCGAGGGCATGCGTCTTCGTGAAGGTTACAAAGTGGTCGCCATCGGCGGCGGAACGGGACTCTCGACACTGCTCCGTGGCCTCAAGCGCAGAACGAGCAATCTTACGGCCATCGTCACCGTTACCGATGACGGCGGCTCCTCGGGGCGCCTCACCAAAGAACTCGGCGTTCTGCCGCCCGGAGACATTCGTAACTGTTTGGTCGCGCTCGCCGACGACGAGGCGCTCGTCACCGATCTTTTCCGTTATCGTTTCAACGAAGGTGAGGGGCTCTCCGGACACTCGTTCGGAAACATCTTTCTCGCCGCGATGACCGGCATCACGGGCAATTTCGACAGCGCGGTGCAGGAATCGAGCCGCGTGCTCAACATCGTGGGTCGAGTTCTACCGACGACGCTCGGTCACGTGCGCGTGTGCGCGGAGTTCGAGGACGGCAGTATCGTTGCGGGCGAGTCGCAGATTCCGCTTGCCAAAGGGAAAATCGCACGTGTCTTCTTGGAACCGGCGAGCGTGCCCGCATACGAGCAGGTCGTCACGGCGATTCGCGATGCCGATGCGATCGTGCTCGGTCCGGGTTCACTGTTCACATCGATTCTGCCGAACCTCCTCGTCGAGCGCGTCGCGAAGGAGATAGCGAAATCGCGGGCGGTCAAGATCTACATCTGCAACGTGATGACCCAGCCCGGCGAGACTACCGACATGACGGCCACCGATCACGTTCGCACGCTACTCGCCAATGCCGGCGAGCGCGTCTGCGACTATGTCATCGTGAACGACCAGCCACCCAAGCGCCTCTTGGCTGCCTATGCCGAAGAAGGACAAGGGCCGGTAACACCCGACGTGGACGGCATCGAGGAGCTGGGCCTCACGCCGATAACCGCCGCCGTCATCAGCGAGATCGAAAACGTGCGCCACGATCCCGATCGCTTGGCAAACGTCGTGGTCTCCGTCATCAATCGCCACGTTGCCGATAGGGCAACCTTCGTCAGGCGTCCCAGCGCCTATCGCCGGCCGCGCGCCAGCACCGTTCCGTAGTTTTTCGCCGCCGTTTCGAGCAACTCGGCCGCGCGCTGCAGCGCCTCTTCGAGCGGAATATCCGCGGCTGTCTCGATCGTCTCCACGCCGCGTTCCTTGAACGCGGCCGCAGCCTGCGGATTGACGACTCCGCCGAACGCTGCAACGTGCACGTGCGCCTCGCGCGCCATCTCCGCGACGCCGGAAACGGTCTTCCCTTCGAGCGTCTGCATGTCGATCTTCCCTTCGCCGGTGGCGCACAAGTCTGCGCCTTGAAGCGCACGCTCCAACCCGCGCTCCTTTCCGACGAGCAACGCGCCCCGCTCGATCCGAGCGCCCAAGAACGCCGCGAGGGCGAAGCCGAGTCCGCCCGCCGCACCTGCTCCGGGTGTATCGCGCAGATCGCGGCCCAATACCTTAGCGCTCACGTCGGCGATCTGCGCGGCGACGCATTCGAGTAAAGCGACGTCATCCGGCGAAGCGCCCTTCTGCGGCGCGAAAACGCGCGCGGCTCCGTTCTCGCCGAGCAACGGATTGGCGACGTCGCTCGCAACCAGGATCCCCATCGCCCGTACGCGCTCGTTCATGTGCGAGAGGTCGATGCGTGCGAGACGTTCGTACTCCAGCATTGGACCGCGGATCTCGGCACCCGCAACATCCAAGAAACGCACCCCGAGCGCGCGCAGCATTCCAGTTCCTATATCGACGGTGGCACTGCCGCCGATCCCAACGATGCAGCGGCGCGCACCGCCGCTCGCAGCTGCAACGAG
>JAKAPO010000235.1 GCA_021807065.1 bacterium | reverse complement strand
TTCCGATCTAGGTTGGCGGCTTGTTGCAATACCGTCTTTGCGCGGTCGTATTGGTGCGTCTGGATCTCGAGCATGCCCATTGCGACCAGACAGCCATAGCTCTTTGCGTCGATCGACAGGCAGCGTGTCAGGGTCCGTGCCGCGTCAGCATTGGCTTTTACCGCCGTCTGTGCCATTCCGAGACCTTCGAGCGCCTCGATCGATCGCGGATCCGTCGCTAACGCGAGCGTGAATTCCGCATCGGCATCGCGCGGCATGTACAGCGCGCCGAAGAGCTGCGCCGCATCGAGTTGTGCAGCAGTATCGTTCGGGTGCTCCGTAGCGTTGTGCTGAATCTGCTCGCGAAACGACGCGAGGTCGCCTTTGCGCTGATGCAATAGTACGAGATAGTAAATCGCCCGGACGTCCGGAAGACTATCGTCGAACTGATCGATCGCGTCGTCCACGCGGTTCTCGACGGCGTACAGGCGCCCCAGTTGGTAATGATTGTTGCGGTCGAGCGGATAGTCGCGTACGAGCTTCCTATATATTCTGGCGGCATCGGAGAGATCGCCGCTGCTGAAATACAAGTCTCCGAGGAAACGGATGACCGACTCTTCCTCCGGATAGTTCATGACGTAGCGGCGCAGCGCTAGGACCGCGCCGGGAAGATCGTGCTCGCTGATCCTATCGCGCGCGTACCGCAAAGCCTCGTTTGGATCGGCGAGCGTCGAGATATCCGCGCTCGGAATGGTCAGATCGACGCCAACCTGCGCGCGCGCCGGCGGCGAGGAAAGGGAAAGTGTCGCCCCTGCTAGGAGGGCTGCACAAGCGAGGTGGAGTTTCCCCATGCTAGGCGCTCCTTCTGCCCTATTATGGCACGTATAAGAGCCGGCGGGTATACCCCGCGGCGCACCGAAGGCACTCTGCCCCATGGGAGAGCATCGCCATCGGACGCCGCTTCGTGGCATGAAGGTCATTCCGCACCCGCGTGAGGGCGAAGCCGGCTACGGGCCCAGGAACTTCGAGTACGCTGGGAGGGAGGGCCGCATCCACGAGACGGTCGAGATCGCGGGCCGTACTCTGGCCAAGGTTGGCTTCTCCGATTACAAGATCGTTTACTATTACTTGGAAGATCTGAGCATGGACGAATCGGCGGAGCGCCGTACCTTCCATGACCCCACGCCGACGTAGCTCAGTTGGTAGAGCAGCGGTTTCGTAAACCGCAGGTCACCGGTTCGAGTCCGGTCGTCGGCTCCAGGCTTCTCCGGTACTTCCTCATGGCTTCACACCGGCTGGGAACACTCACTAAATGACGGTCGACAAGGTGGAGGGGCTCCGCGCGCTGGAGCGCGCCGGAATCCATGTCGCGCGCTGTAGCTACGTCGATTCCGCCGAGAACGCGATTGCGTTCGCCACCAGGCGCACCGCTGATGACGAGCGCTTCATTGCGATTAGCTTGCGTGCAGTCTCCGCCTCGCAGCCCGAGCCGGAGGATGGGTCGCTTGCCAGCGAGACCGCCGTGCGCCGTGCGTTCGCACGCCTCGTAGCGCAGATTCCCGCAACCCGAATCTTGGCGCAGATCGAGGTCGAGCGCGGCACCGACGTGACCGTTCACGGTTGTACCGACGAGCGTGGGCGTAAATTCATCACGCTGCGCGGCCGCACGCACGGATCGGAGCAGCCGATGCCGCTTGACGCCGAGCGAACCCGGCGGCTCGTCGAGAGCTTCATGGGCTTCGGGCACAAACCGCGCAAAGCGACGCAGACGATGCTCGAACACGCGCTGCTCGACGTTGCGGCATTCTTCGAACGCTCCGGTATCGAACGCTTTACGATCGATCCGATGCGTTTGCACGAGCGGTCGTACAGCGTTCTCGACGCGACGATGAGCGCGCCGCGGCCGTTGCACGTCAAACCGAGGCTCGAGCCCGATGCGCACGATCGCAAAGGGCATTACACGCCATCGGGACGCCAATAACGTGCACGTTCAGACGACGTATCGCAACGTAGAGCCGTCGGATGCCATCGACGCACTCATAGACACCGAGGCGCATAAACTCGAAAAATTCTTTGCTCGCGCTACCGGATGCCGGGTTCTCGTGGAACGCCCGCACGGGCGGCGAGGACGCGAGTTCGGCGTTCGCATCGACATCACCGTTCCCGGCGACGAGCTGGTCATCACCCACGCTCCCGGCGTGCACCAAGAGTCAAGGAACGATCCGAGCGACGAGCCACCGCGGCTCTCGAAGAGCGCCGAGGTCGACGCCGCCCACAAGGACCTTCAACTGGCGGTCCGCGATGCGTTCCGAAAAGCGACGCGTCGCCTACAAGATTACGCGCGCCGCAAGCGCGGCGAGTAAACTCCGCTCCTATCAAAACGAACATTCTTTTCGCCTAACATAGCAAGGAAAAGAATGCTCGCCCCGGGAGTACACTTCGGGGCGCTCGGGAATAATCGAGTAACTTCCACGTTACTTCGTTGCGTCGGGGACAACGCTTTCGCAGACGATTACGACGAGCGTGAACAACGCCCAATCGATCGTCGTCGTTCCGTAGGAACCCGGCCTCCAAACTCGGCGCGTTCGCGGCTATTAATTCGTGCAATCATCAATTGAACATTCCATCCGCGTAACATAGCGACAAAAAGAATTCAAAGCGCAGGAGTAATTCGGCGCATAGCCGGGTAGTATCTACGCAGCTTTCACTTGCTTCGTTACTGACCGGAGTACAATATAGATGCGCAAAATCTACCTCGTGCTTGCCGTCGGTATGGGATTACTGACGGCGTCTTGTGCAGGTCACGGCGGGTCTTCGATGATGACGCCGTCGATCGGCACGCAATCTCATGCGATCTCGGGCGCCGGAACAGGCAGCACGCGCCGCATGACCACATCAGTCACCGCGCCTGCGGGATGGTCGGCGACCAACACGCAAGCGCTTTCGCTCTCCGGCGCCACCGATCTCGGCGCGCTCGATGCGGCGCAGCAGATCACCGTTCGCGTCGGTCTGCAACTTCGCAATGTTGCGCAGTTGCAGCAGTCGCTCAAATCCGGGTCGCTGACTCGTGCCGCAATCGCCAGTAATTTCGATCCTACTTCGGCACAGGTGCAGCAGGTCGTCTCGTACCTCCAAAGCGCCGGCCTGACGAACGTGTCGGTAACGCCGGATAACCTCATCGTTAGTGCCACCGGGAGCGCCGCGCAGATCGAGAAGGCGTTCAATACGTCGCTGCACTCGTTCTCGTGGAATGGTCAGGCGGTCTTCGGAAACGTTTCGCCCGCGTACGTGCCGAGCACGCTCGGAGGCCTGGTTGTGGCGGTACTCGGCCTCAACGACGCGAGAACCTTCGTCGCGCAGCCGAAGATGGCAACCCAGGCTACGGCCTGCGCACAGAACATAACGGTTCCATGCGTGCGCTTCTACGATCCGGCGACGTACCAAACCGCGTACGACGTCGGCTCGCTGCCGCCGGCGACGAACACGTCTATCGCGATCATGGCCGAAGGCAACGTCACGCAAGCGATCGCTGATTTTCGCACCAACGAGACGCAGTTCAAACAACCGCAAGTGCCGCTGACCGTCAGGCAGGTCGGCCTCGCCAGTCCGGATACGGCCGGCAACGACGAGTGGACGCTCGACATGACCTACTCGACGGCGATGGCCGGCAACGTGAAGATGCTCTACGTTTACGACACGACCTCGCTGACGGATTCGGACATCGCGCTCGAGTTCGACAAATGGATGACCGACGACGTCGCGCAGGTTGCCAATGCGTCGTTCGGCGAGTGCGAGGTCTTCCCGTACGTCGACGGCGCGATGGTCCTCGACGACGAGATCCTCGTGCAGGCTGCTGCGCAGGGGCAGACGCTCTTTGCGTCGTCGGGTGACTCGGGCGGTTATTGCAGCATCGGAGGCACGAACGGCGTGCCTGGAGGCGTTCCCATGGTCCTGTATCCGTCGGCGTCGCCGTACGCAACGTCGGTCGGCGGTACCGATCTGTTGACCAATGCCGACGGAACGTATCAGGGTGAGACCGCGTGACCGCACGGCCGCGGAGG
>JAKAPO010000234.1 GCA_021807065.1 bacterium | reverse complement strand
GCTCTGCGATGAACCGCGATCGGGTGCACCGCGGACGATAACGGATGCAAAGATCGAAGAGGTCCTGCGGCGGACGCTCGAATCGTTGCCACGCAACGCGACACAGTGGAGCACGCGCATGATGGCCGAAGCAACAGGGCTTTCTCAGACGGCGGTTGTGCGTGCTTGGCGCGCATTTGGCTTACAACCGCATCGGAGCGAAACATTCAAACTCTCCACGGACCCGTATTTCATCGAGAAGGTGCGCGATATCGTGGGCCTCTACCTCAATCCACCCGATCGCGCGCTTGTTCTTTGCGTCGATGAGAAGTCACAGATTCAGGCGCTCAATCGCACCCAACCGATCATGCCCCTACGACCAGGCATTCCGCGGCAGCAGACGCACGACTACGTGCGGCACGGAACGACATCGCTCTTTGCCGCGCTCGATGCGAAAAGCGGCAAGGTCATCGAACAGCTCCATCGCCGCCATCGTCATCAGGAGTTCCTGAAGTTCCTCAAGAAAATCGACGCCGAAACTCCCAAACGCTTGGACGTACACCTGATCCTCGATAACTACGCAACACACAAGACGCCGGCGATCAAACGGTGGCTGCTTCAGCATCCGCGCTTTCATCTGCACTTCACGCCAACGAGCGCAAGCTGGCTCAATCTCGTGGAGCGCTTCTTTGCCGAGATCACCCAGAGGCAGATTCGCAACGGCAGCTTCACCGGTGTCAGCCATCTGGAACGCGAGATCCGAGCCTACGTCCGGGAGCGAAACAAGAATCCCAAGCCATTCGTCTGGACCGCCAGCGCCGACATGATCCTTGACAGAGTAGCTGCTATTTGTGAACGAACTTCTAACTCACAACACTAGATTGAAGACGTCCTGATAAAAGGCGACCGCCTTCCCCAGGTCGTCGACCTCGATGGCGACGTGGTTGATACCGTAGACATGAACACTCATGGCCTCCATGACCGCTGCCGGGGAGGCGCAGGTTTCCAGCACCAGCGCGGGGCGAAGCAGCCGGGCGTTGCGTTCGACACCGCAATGTAGTATTGTAGTACCAAATGCCGAGAATGACGAGTCGCGATTTTAACCAGGACGTTGGCCGTGCCAAACGCGCCGCGAAGAAAGGGCCGGTCATCGTAACCGATCGAGGCAAACCGGCGTACGTTTTCATGCAGCACGAGACGTACCGGCGTCTTGCTAGACAGGGGCCGAACGTTCGCGCTCTCCTCGCACAGCCGGAAAGCGAAGACATCGAGTTTCAAGCGCCCCGATTGGGCGACGCCCCGTTCAAACTTGCCGAGTAAAGCCAATGTTCTTGCTCGATACCAACGTCGTGTCGGAACTACGGCGGCCGCACAAGACTCATCCTCGCGTGGCAACCTGGGCGGACGCAGTACCGCCGACGGAGATGTTCCTCTCAAGCATCACCATCTTAGAGCTGGAGACGGGAGCGCTTCTCCTGGGCCGTCGGGACGCAGCGCAGGGCAAACTGATCCGGCAATGGGTCCACGATCGCGTGTTGGCGGCTTTCCAGCAGAGGGTCTTGCCGGTGGACACGAGCGTGGCGCTTCGCTGCGCATCCCTACAGGTTCCGGATCCGAGGCCCTACCGTGACTCTCTGATTGCGGCGACGGCGCTCGTTCACGGCTTGACGGTCGTCACCCGCAACAGCGCCGATTTCGAGTCGATGGCCGTCGACGTCGTCAACCCATGGGCTTAGCGACTGCCCGCCGAGGATATCTCTTCGAGCCCACCTTGGTGAGGAACGCGGCGAAATCGTCGGTAACGGCATGTGGTTGATTGTACATCGCAACGTGACGCGAATGGTCGACCATACACGATCTGCATCGCCGAAACCGCGCGTCGTCTGTCGATCTCGCCGCAAACGCCGCTAGCCGGATGAACGCGCACACCTTCCATGAATGCCGCCCCTGGTCCGCGCAGTTCCAGTAGGAGCGCGTCAAGCCGACGACTAAGCGACGGTTGTCATACGCATGAAAACATTGATCGCAGTCTTCGCGGTCGTTATCGCCGCCGGCGGCACCGCGCCGGGAGCCACGTTCCAACCGGCCTCGCTGTTCTTCACTGCGTTCGGCGGATCGTGGTCGTGCGCGGCGCACGCACCCGCGGCGAAGACTGCACGCGAGCGCATCTTTCGCACTCCGTGGATCGTCGCTCGCGCGCCCGGCGGTGACTGGACGACGGTGCGCTGGAACGGCAACCGCGGCGGGATCGCCTACGTCGCATACGTTCGTGCGCTCAAAATGTGGCTTTACGATGATTACCACTACGACGGCTCGTTCTACCGCGATTTCTCCACCGGCCCCGACGCGAAAGGCATCTGGCGGTGGTACGATTCACACGACCAACTCCATGCCGATCCGAACGGCGGTCCGATCGAGTGGCAACGCGTTTCCGCGACCTCGTTCAGGCAGACGTACTGGTCGAAAGAGAACGGCAAGCGCGTCTATCACGGCTACTCACTCTGCACTGCCGTCCGCTAGCCTCTTCGGAGGCCGTCGAAGGCTACAAGGTCTGCGCTAAGAACTGCCAAATGAGCGGCCACGCCGCGGCAGCCGCTTTTACGTCGCCGGCCGCGGTGCCGCCGAGCGCGATGCTGCCGCCGCCGGGAACCGGAACCGACAGCACTGCAGATGCGAGCCCACGGGTCGCCCATAAGAACGTATGGCCGGCGTTTGGATAGTCGATCGTGCGATCGGCGTACGGATGATGATGCGCCCGCAGATAGTCCATCGCTATCGCGCAGTACGCGGGCGAATCCCAGAGTTGGTCGTCGTGCGCGCTCAGGCAGAGAACGGGCCCGTGCACTCGTTCGAGCGGAAAGAACGCGGCCCGCACCGCCGCCCGGTTGCGCATCGATGCGTCGTACAGGGCGCGGAGCATCATCGGTTTATGCTGTGTGTACGCCATGCCGATCTGCTGGTCGGCCGCGGCATCCACCGGGACGCAGGGCAACGCCTTTCCGTCGAGCGCCCACGAGCATCCGGACGGTTCGCCGTATTGGCCAAGTCCGAACCACGCAAACGGTGAGGGGACGTCGGCGACGACCGCGGTGATCTGCGAATAGGTCGATGCCGCCAGCAAAGCGAGTTCGCCGCCTTTCGATCCTCCGAGAATCGCAATGTGCGCCGAGTCGACGTCGGGACGCGCCGCAACCGCCGCCAGCGCTCGCCCGACGGTTTCGACCGGAACGTCGACGAGCGCCTGCGGCAGGCCTGGCTCTTTGAAATACGCCACGGATGCGGCGACGTACCCGTGCTCAGCGACGACCGGCGCGAGCGTGTGCCCCATGAGATCGCCGCCCTCGGAACCGCCGAGCAGAATGACCGCCGGATGTTTCCCGCCACCGGCCCGCGTGCAGATCGTGCCTACGAAGGGCTTCGTCTGCGCCGAGCAGTTCGCGGGAAGCGGCGGAAACGTTAACTCCCGGGAGGGGTTTTGCGCTCCGGCAACTGCGAAAGCACAGAACGCGAAGCAGAGCACGGCGATTGGCGACTTCTTCATTGCGTTACCTTTGCTAAGAATCGCGCTATCGCGCCGGTCACCGCTTGTGGTTGATCGTACATGGCGAAGTGGCGCGAATGGTCGACCATCACGATTTGCAGGTCCGGCGCTCCCGAAACGAGGCTCTGGTAGTACGCCCGCTTCGCTTCGGGGGTCGCCATGTGAAAACGGCCGTCGACGCTAGCGTCGAATGGCGCGATCAAGAGAACCGGTACCGTTGCCTTCGAAAGGGTAGGGCGCAAATCGAGAAGCATGTCCTCGGAAAGCCACCTACCGGTTTCGGCGGGATCGCTTCTCCCCGCAAGCGCAGCAATCGCATTTGCATCGGAAGGTGAAGTCACCAACGGCGGAACCGCGGTGCTTTTTTCGAACGCGACAAATTGCGTCTCTGTGTCTCTTGCGAGCTGCGCTTGCGTCCGGTTCGCGATCGCTTGACGCTGAGCCAGCGTCATGAAATCGAACCCGGGAAGTATCGGCAGACCGTCGAGCGCGATCACGCCTCCGAGAAGTTCAGGATGCTGTTCGGCAAGCATGAATC
>JAKAPO010000233.1 GCA_021807065.1 bacterium | reverse complement strand
TCAGCCATCCGTACGGTGAAGGCAACGAAGCAACGCTCAGTTGGGAAGGAACGAGCTACGAAACCGATGGTGTCGGCAGCCTATTCTCCTGCTCGCCGCAGGCGAATGGTTCCGGCAACTTTACGTTCATCGGTCTCAATTTCTTTACACCGTGCTTCGGCGGCCCCGGCGATCCGTATCCCGGCCTGGCGGCGCCGTCCACGACGGTTCCGGGCGGTGCAAGCCAGATTTGGAACACGTATCTGCTGCGGAATACACTGAACGTTACGCCTACTCTCGCGTGGACCGTAGCGCTCTACGATAACACGTACCGCAACACGTATCCGTTCGCGTGTACCTTCACCCCGGGCTGGTACGGACAGACGCTTGGCAATCTCGGTCACTACGGCGCCGCATGCTCGCCGTACGGATCGAACGTGCTGTGGACGACGACGAACTCGAGTCACTTCGACGAGCGCACCGCTCTCGAGTGGCGGCCGAGTCCCAACTTGGCCGTTCGTCTCTCGGCCGGCTCCGCGATCGCACCTCCGTATCTCGCCGAGCTCAGCAGGCCCATCGGCTACCCCTCAGGATTGGGACCGACGGTCACGATCAGTTATCCAAACCCGAACCTGAAACCGGAAACGGCATGGGGATATGACCTGGGTGCGAGCTACCGCCTGCCGGATGGAGACACGTTCGCGTCAGTCGATGGTTACCTCACGAATCTGTACAACCATTTCATCACATCGCTGTCGTACAGTGGAATCGTCTGCGCCGGAGGAACGTTTGCCGGCTTCCCGGGATCGTCGTGCACGAACGGCGCCCTGCTCTACTACAGCGAAAACGAGAACGTCTCGAACTCACGATTCGAGGGCGTCGAGGTGTCGCTACGGCACATTCCGGCGAAGGGCTTTGGGCTAACGCTCCAGGCCTCGGACGAAAGGGCGTATCCGTATAACATCTCGCCGAATTTCTACTGCTCGTTCGTGCCGACGGCTGGCCATCCGTGCACGCCTCCGTACTACAACACGAACCTCAACATCGTGCCCGGCGAAAACTTCAGGGGCAATGCGAGTTTCGCCGGCACGTTCACGCCGCTCGGTGGTGCTGTGAGCCCGAACGGGTTCTCGAACACGAACGTCCCGTACTTGACCGGCAACGCCGAGATCAACTGGCGTGCTCCGGGCGGATGGTGGGCCGATCTCGGCAGCACGTTCCTCGGCAAGAACAACTCGTTCAACGCTAAGCCATTCTGGATCACATACGCGACGGTCAGGGCGCCGCTCAGCAGCACGCTGTCGATCCAAGTCTCGGGAGACAACATCTTCAACTCGCTGCCCGGATATTACGAGTACCTCGGGACCGGCATTAACTATACGCTCGCCAACGGGTACAACGCGGCTTCGATCGAGGATCAACTCGGTCCGGCCGTCTGGCACATCGAGCTGACAAAGACCATCGACGCTCCGTAAAGCAACCTAGCGTCAAACAGAAACTGCGGGCCTCGCTCCGGCGGGGCCCGCAAAAAATTTCTTATCGGCTCCTAGTCGCTTTGTCGATTCGTCGCTATGAAGCGGCGCTGGGGACGCCGATGGTGTCGCTTTTACTGTTGTTGCGCCAGCCCGAGAACGATCTCCCATTCGCGGGACGTCACCGGTTGCACGGAGAGGCGGCCGCGGCGCAAGAGCACCATACCGTCAAGACGCGGTTCCGCACGCATCTGCGCGAGCGTCACCGGATGTTCTAATGGCTCGACGTACTCGACATCGACCATGTACCACTTCGGACGTTCCTTGCGCGAGGTTGCATCGTAGTACTCGCTTTGCACGTCGAACTGCGTGAAATCCGGGTACGCGTTCTTAACAACCCTGCAGATGCCGACCGCGCACGGCTGCGCGATGGACGAGTGGTAGAAGAAACCAAGGTCGCCGACTTCCATCGCCTTCATGTTATTGCGCGCCTGCCAGTTGCGCACGCCGGTCCACGGCGTGATACGATCGGCCCGCAGCTGCTCGAAACTGTAGGCATGCGGTTCGGTCTTGAACAACCAATGGTGCATGAAGCCGCTTTTCGCCGTGCCGACGGCACTTTGCTTGGCCCTCTGCGCATGGTTGCTTCCGCGCCAAGCCCGCGCGGACCAAGAGTGGCTGCTCGTAAGCGATATCCACCTTAATCCATTCGACGCTAGCCCTGTCCCCAGCGGCGACGGTTCCGATTCGAACTGGGCGCTGTGGATCTCGACGTTGCGGGCGATGCAGCGGGTCGATCCGCGGCCGGCGGTCGTCATCGTCTCCGGCGACTTCTTGGCACATCGTTTCGGCGTGCTCGTCAGCGCGGCCGGAGACTCCGACGTGACCGCTGCAGCGCAGCGGGCGATGACGCGTATCGCCCGCAGCCTCGGGGGCGCCTTTCCCAGCGCGCAATTCCTCATCGTTCTCGGCAACAACGACGACCCTTGCGGGGATTACCGCACCGCCCCACGCTCGCGCTATCTCGCCGCAGTAGCCCGTATCTGGGGACCACTTGTCAATCGCCACAACACCGCGCCGAACTTCATGCGTACGTTTTCGCGCGGAGGATACTATCTCGCCACAATTCCTGGTGCGCATCTGCGCGTCGCCGCCCTCGACGACGTCTTCTGGTCCGTGCTCTATCAGCCGTGCGGCAAAGTGCTCGGCGACCCGGCGCGCTCCGAACTCGAATGGCTCGGGCGCGCACTTGCGACGACTCCCGCGAGCGAACGCGACGCCGTCGTCATGCACATTCCTCCAGGCGTCGACGCGAGCACGACGCTCCTCGCGCAGCGTTTCGTGGTCATTCCCTTCTTGAACCTTACGGATGAACGCCGCCTCGTGAAACTGGTTAGCGAAGAGCGAGCGCACATAGCGTTTGCCATTGCCGGCCACACGCATCGCAGCGATTTCCGTCTCGTAGGAGGCGTGCCGATGCTGATCGCACCCTCGGTTTCGCCTATCTACGACAACAATCCGGCGTTTCTGCTCCTACGAGTGACGGCCGACGGGGGCCTGGGCGACTACGTGCTGTATGCATACGACGCGCACACGACGAAGTGGTCGCCCGAGTTCGATTTCGACGACGTCTACGGCGTGCAGCGTTTCGACGCTCCCTCTCTTGCGAGGGCGCACGCGGTGATCGGCGCCGATCCAGCGACGCGCCGCCGATGGGGGAACGCGCTCGTCGCCGGAGCGCCGCGAGGCGAAGTCAACGGTTCTGACTGGCGGACCGCCTGGTGCGCGCAGACGCTCGAAGGCCGCAGGTACAGCGCATGCGCGCATCTCCGCCGCCGGTTGCTCGTTTTGCCGATTATCGTAGGACTGCTCTTCATTATCATGGTGGCGAGCGTCGTCTTGATCGTGCTGCGCATGACGGGTTGGCGCAGGCCCTGACGCTGCGTCCATGCTATTCTTCGTGTGAGATATGGAAAGACGAGATCAGCAGCGGGTCACCCGTGCGACGCAGCGCGGCTGGGACCGGGTGGAGGTCGAAGGGTACCGCCCCGGTGCGGCCGCCGGCGTGGAGCGACATACCATTATCGGCGGACGTAAGAGCGTCCCAACCGAGCCCGGTCCGCGCATGGAGCTGCGTTACTTCGAGTTGCAACCGGGTGCCGTCTCGCGATTGGAGAAGCACGAACACGAACACTATGTTGTAATTCGGCGCGGCGAAGGATACGCGATCGTAGGCGACGCCGTCACCGAAGTAGGTGCCAATGACGTGGTTTACGTTGCGCCGTGGGAGCTTCACCAGTTCGTCAATCGCGGCGACGCGCCGTTCGGCTTCTACTGCATCGTCGAGGCTTGCCGCGATTTTCCGCAGGAGCCGAACGAAGAGGATCTCGCTCGACTGAACGCGTCGCCTGCGGGCGCAGTCGCGAAACCGTTCGCGGTTCCGCTGCCGGCAAAACGTTAGTCGCCCGTTGCGACGGGGCGCGATGGGTCGGAGCACCACTCGCTCCATGATCCGGCGTAGATGCGCGAGCCATGCAACCCTGCATGCTCCATCGCGAGCAAGCTGACTGCCGAGGAGACGCCTGAGCCGCATTGATGGACGATCGTTTCCGGCTTTCCGTACCGCTCGAATGCTAGAT
>JAKAPO010000232.1 GCA_021807065.1 bacterium | reverse complement strand
TCCGTTCCCTTCGGACTCGTTCACCGAACCGCATGGTCTGATATACCGCGTGGCATCCCCGCATTCCTTATTCCGTGGGGTATTGACGGCGGTATCGCCGAGAGGTATAATTCTGGCAAGATGACGTTTCCAGAAATGCTTTCCGAGGCCATGGGGTCGATGAGCCAGGCGGACCTGGCGGACGAGACTGGCCTGCGGCAGGCGACAATCTCTCGCTATTTGAGCGGCAAACGCAAGCCATCATACGAGGCGCAGCTCGCTCTCGAGCGCAGACTTCCTCGACTTCGCGAATTGCATCGCAGACAGGTCGCGGCCTAGCCGTCATGCAGAGCAGTCTAGCGCCTCGGAGCACCGAGCGGGCGCAATGTGCTCGCAAGGTATCCGGTCGCCCATCTGGCCCCCAATCGTGCCGCATCGCGGTTATCGACGGGTTGGTCGAAGCGATCGTCGCCCTGGTTGGCACCGAGCGGTTCGAGGCCGAGCACGAGCGGGGCGAGGCGCAGATCATCCTTGCGCGCCGTGCGAATCGCGCCCAATACGCGCGTCGTCGGCTGACGCGGACACAGTATCTCGAAGCCGCGCACGCACTCGACCTCGCAGATGCCGCGCTCGTTCGCGCGCTGCACGACCATCGCGTCCGCCTTGCCCAGAAGACGATCCCGGAGACGCAAGCCATGTACCGCGCTGCAGAGGCGCTGGCGTGAAGAGCGATCGGCGCGCTGTGAGCCGCCTGGTCGACCTGCTGCTTCGACTCGATGCCAAATACGGAGGCCGCGCACAATGACTGACCAGCTCGAACGCGACACGATCGAGATGATTCGCTATGCTGATCGCTACCTGCGGGACTCGATTTCGGCCTGCGACGACACCGGCGCGTTGGCTCACGCGATGGGCCAAATCCTCGTGGCAATCGAGCTCCTGCATCTTCGCGAGCGCGAAATCGCCGAAAAGATCAGCGCCCGCTCTACGACGTCGGCCGCGTAGATGCTATCGGACGCGCGCCCGCAGATTTCCCCCGAGACGTTTTGCGCGCACGAACGCCTTGTCGCGTGTTCTCCGCAGTTGCTCTTGGTGAATCCCGGAGGGCATCCGTGGCTTGTGGCGGCGCCGAGACGAACGGTTCGCGCGATCCCGGTCTGGCGCGATTTCCTTGGCCGCGCGTTATGTTTTGCGGCGTGGCTGCTCTTCGTCGGCGTGTTGGGGATTGGCTTCGCCGTAATCGGCCCGCTATACTTACTTTGTGAAGCGGCACAAAGGCTGCGCGCGATCTGCGTTAGAGGGAAAATCGGATGAGCGACCTCGCGCAGCTCGCGCTCTTCAGTCGGCGCGTCGTCCCGATCGGAAAGAAGCGCGGTCCCATTCCCGAGCGGTTCCGCGAGTTTCACGCTCTCAATCCTCACGTCTACTTGGCGCTGTGCATGGTTGCCCGCGAATATCGAGAGGCAACCGGGCGGCAACGCGTCGGCATGAAGATGCTCTGGGAAGAGCTGCGGTACCGCTTCGCCCTGCGAACGCGTGGTGAAGCAGAGTACGCGCTCGACAACTCTTACACGGCGTACTATTCACGCCTGATCATGCAACGAGAGCCGGACTTGGCGGACGCCTTTGAGACACGGCGCCTGCGGAGCGCGGCGTAATGGAGGCGACAATATGAGCACACTCGTCGAGCAGGATTCAATGCGAGCCCTGGAGGCCGTCGCGGACGATCAGCTCTTACTGCGTCGGGAGATGCTCCTGGCTCGTAGGCGCGAGATTCTCGACGAGATCGCCGCGGCGCAATCGCAGATCGAAGCGGAGATTACCGCGCGCATTGAGCGCAACGGCGGCCGTGCCATCCTGGCGCACCAAGAGGGCCTCATTCTCACGGCGGAGCTGGTCGATCAGTACACGCCGTGGACATACAACATTGCCGGCCTACGCGACCTCGCCGGGCAGTTGCCCGAAAAAGAGGCCGCGAAAATTGTCAAGCACGTCGAGGAGCAAGTAACCGTCATCGCGGCCCACGATGAGCCGGGAAACCCGCGCAGCATCCAGGCGCTAATCGATCGGTACGGCGAGGGCAGCGCGATCGGCCAGCTGCTATCTGAATGTCGGCAACGCGGCAAGGTCGGCACGAAGCTGAGCATCTCCGCAGAGGGAACGCGCTGATGGAACGCATCGAGGTCAAGTCTTCGGCTCTTCGCGCGATCGCCTACGACCCCGCGACGCAAACGCTTGAGGTCGTCTTCCCGCCAACGAGATCCGGCGTCTGTGTAGTCTGGCGGTACGAGCCAGTGCCGCAGTCGCTGGTTGACCAGATGCTCGCCGAAGGCGCGTCGGTCGGGACCGTCTTTCACCGAGCGATAAAAACATCGCCGCTCATTGAGGCGCGCAGGGTCGGGGAAGAGCCCGCATGATCGACCACCTTCCGCGCGCGCTCCGCGATCGGCCAGAGATCCGCGCAATGACCTTGCGCGTGTATCCGGCTGGTGAGCGCGCGTTTAAGGTGCCCGGGCGATCGGCGATTTACGACGTGTACCCGGATCTGATTTCTGGCGAGCTCATCTGCTCATGCCAGGCGCGTGGACGGTGCGCGCATTTAATTGCCGTCAACCACTATCTCCAAAAGGAGCGCCAGAATGGCTGATCTAGCCGGCGCCGTCCGCAGTGGCGGCAACTTCCGCAAGACGGAACTGAAAGTGGGCTACGGCTCGCATCGTGGATATTTCGTTGGGCTCGGCGACACGTTCGTTGAGCAATCGGGGTTCGCGTGTAAGCGCTGCCGCGGAGCGGGATCGATTAACAATGCGCCATGCCGGGCCTGCGAGGGCAACGGCAAGCGCACGACGACGCGCGTACCAATCCTCTATCAACTCGGCCCGGACCTCGTGCAAGAAGAGCTCGTCACCTACACGCTTTCTGAGCCTGGCAAGCTCGAAGATGGCACACCCAAGAGCGCATCGACCCTTTGGTCGCGGATGAAAGCGCTCTCCGGCTTGAGCTCCCCCACTGAGCAGGGCGCCTGGTTTGCGGGTCTTGAGAAGCCGATCAAAATCCCGGTCGAGATTATGGTCGTCGACAACGAGGCAGGAACCGCGCACGTCATCGCCTCCGTTCGGCGGTTGCATCCGAAGAACGAGAACCCGCCTTCGGCGCCCGTTCACGCGTCGCAATCGGCG
Source organism: bacterium (assembly GCA_021807065.1). Taxonomy (GTDB): domain Bacteria; phylum Vulcanimicrobiota; class Vulcanimicrobiia; order Vulcanimicrobiales; family Vulcanimicrobiaceae; genus Tyrphobacter. The sequence continues at coordinate 940 of JAKAPO010000232.1, read as the reverse complement.
AAGCCCGCGTCCGCAGAAGCGGCGGCATATGATGATGCCGACTTCGACGGCCTGTCGGAAGGGTAGCTCAGGTGCTGATCGACAGTCTCACGGCGGAGGAACTTCGCGCGCTCGATGCCTACGGGCAAATCGGCGCGCTCAACGACCTCTGCCGTGAGATGAAGCGACTTGCCGACGAGCGCAGGCGAGAGATCGACCGCCACGCGGACGCACGGATTGCCCTGCTCGGAGCGAGCGATCGCATCGAACTCAAGGCATCGGTCATCGACGCGAAGCGGCGGATCGATAAGATTGCCTGCGAGATCTCGGCCCGCAAAGAGCAGGCAAAGATTCTGCAGACGCTTCTGCGGGCGGTGCCGGCATGAGGCGCCGGCGAAGGCAATGCGAGTGTGGATTTTTCCGCCGCTTAATACGCGCGGTAGTTCGGCTTGGGTGCCGTATCGACGCGCATGTGGGCTCCGCGCTAATCTCGCGCGTTACCCGTGATTCCGAGGAAGAATCCCGGGCACAGATTCGTGACCTGTGCGTCATGGGATCCGTTCTCGTGTTGGTTCTTGCACTGCACCTCGTCGCGCACTGGAATCTCTATTTTACGCACTTCGCATCCGGTAGGTAGGATGATCCGTCAATGTCCGAGCCGTTTTTCAAGTTCTTTTGGCGAGATTGGTGTGCAGATCCGCTGCTCAATAGATGCCGCCTTTCATCCCGCGAAGTGTGGAAGCGCATGCTAATTCTCATGCGATCGGCAGAGCCGTTCGGCTTCTTCGTGGGACCAAAGGGCGCTCCGATTGACATGGCGTGGTTTGCAAGGGAGATCAATGCAACGCTCCGCGAAGTGCGAGACGGCATTACCGATCTCGACGAGAACGGGGTGTTTTCACGCGACGGCGCCGGACGCATCTATAGCCGGCGCCTGCTAAACGAGCTGGCGCGATCGCAG
>JAKAPO010000231.1 GCA_021807065.1 bacterium | reverse complement strand
ATGGTAGCACTTTATCGGTTACAGGTCACTAGGGAACACTGTCATCGGTTAGGGATATCCAATTGGTTCGAATCGGCCCAACCCCGAAATGTGCAAGGCGGCCGAGAACGATTGGACCTTGCTGACTGGCTTCTCAAGCGCATGTTGCGCATTGCGATCGTGTGGGACGATTACGAGCAATATGACGATTCAGATTCCGGCGGCTGATTTCGGCGCGCATCCCGTAGTATCAACCGTCACGTAACCGAGCGGGGGAATGGTCCGCTGATCGCATTGATGAAAAGGCCGGCGAGACCGGCATACAGGATCGAACCGGCGAGGATATCCGGCGTCCACCAGACACCGCCCATCGTGAGCGCGAGCAACGCGAGCAACACGATCCAATAGACTGCGGGAACGGAGAACGCAGCAAGATTCCATTTGCGTGCCGTTTGATGGCTCGGATCGAGCCGAAACGAGTCTGCAACCAATCCCGCAACGGCGGATGCGACGACGACCGCGACGAACTGCCCGATGTAGTTCGACTGCGCTGCCGCAATGAACGCATTCCCCACGATCAGCAGTACCGTGACTGCGCCCATTGCCAGGCGCAGACGCCGCGCGAGATAGAGAAAGAATCCGCTGATCAGCAGACTCTGCACGATTACGGCGAGCAGGCCGACGCCTTGTTTGTAGTACTGTAGCATCAACAGGGTAAGGACGTCGTGCGGCATGGTCCACGGCACGATCGGCGCATTCATGTGCTCGGCTTCGCTGAGGAAGATGAATTGCAGACCCCAGTGCATCAGCTCCATCATCGATGCCGCACAAAACACGAGTGGAAGCTGCGCGACCAGCGTCAGCGGAGGGCGTTCGCGATGCAGTGCCGACCAAATCGGGCCGGCGATGATCAGGAACATGCCGGCGCCGATCAGCAGGTGCGTCGGACTCAGCAGTGCGTCGAAGGCTTGTTCGAAACCCCAGAGCGTGTGCTTGATCATATCGCCGGCGCCTCCGATGAGACAGACGACCAAGCCCACTTGCGTCACCCCGTAGCCCGCCGGCAGTGTATTGCGCCATGGGTAGCCGCGCTTTCGCGCCTTCGCCATCATGATGCCGGTGAAGACGTACGCCGCGAAGAGTCCCGCGTAGAGCACACCATGCGACCATTCGAAAAACGTCTCAAGCGTCGAATGGAAGTGATGCCAATCATCGATCATGATGCCGCCCGAGAGCCAGATTGCGGCAACAGCCATGAGCCAATCGTACGTCGCATTCGGCGCGGGGCGTGAACGCACGAACCAGGCCTTCAACCTGCGTGTAGAAAAGCCCCACCCATGCGCATCGCCCTACTGGCCGTCGTGGCCGTGCTCATGACCGCGTGTTCGGACGGGCTGCATGGAACATGGGTCGATGCCAGCCGTGTCGTCGTCGCTCCGTCGCCGTGGCCTAAGCCGGTCGCGCTGGCTCTTGATGCCCCGCCGCGGATTCTCGCACTCTGGATGAATGCGACAGCTATCGCACCCGGGCGCGACTGGACAGGGCGAATCATCACCTCCACCAATGTTACCAGCGTCGAAGTTCGAACCGAATCGTTTTCTTTCACGGCGACCCGCCTGCGCCCCGGCGTCTTCGTGTTCTCGCAGCACGTATTGGAGGTCATTCCGCAGTATAAGCGTTCCTACACGCTACGCGTGATCGCGCGCAATCCGGCCGGAGCGCGCGACGAGGGGCTAGTTCCGATACGCTTCTTATGACGTTAGGACCACCGACGCTTCGTTACGTGTACCTCAGGACTGGGCGAGTTGCCGCTCCTGCATGAGAACTTTCGCACGTTCTTCGTTTTCGATTGGCGCAAAGCGAGCAGTGAAGAAACGCAAGAGCTTCGGCTCGTACACCATCTTAAGGCCCGGGACCTCGTCGCGATCGCGAAACAGCCGGATGACAGCTTCGGCGGCGACGTCGAGATGCGCGTAGGTGTAGACGCGGCGTGGAATCGCGAGGCGCACGAGTTCGAGTTTCGGATAGTGCTGCTTGCCCCGTTCGTCGCGGCCAGCCGAGACGATTCCGCGTTCCATCGCACGCACGCCGCCCTCGATGTACAGATGTGCCGCAAGCGTCTGCGCCGGGAACTCGTCTTGCGATAGATGCGACAGGAAGCGTCGCGCATCCAGGAACACTGCATGGCCGCCGATCGGTTCCACGATCGGCACGCCGGCTGCGCGCAATTTCTCGCCCAGATAGCGAACCTGCGCGATGCGATGCGCGATGTAGTCGTAGTCGAGCGATTCCACGATGCCGCGCGCCATCGCCTCCATGTCGCGCCCGGCCAGCCCACCGTAACTGGGCATTCCCTCGAAGAGCACGATCAGCTCGCACGCGCGCTGATAGAGCGACTCGTCGTTCATCGCCAGGAAGCCGCCGATGTTGACGAGGCAGTCCTTCTTCCCGCTCATCGTGCAGCCGTCCGCATAAGACATCATCTCCAGGAGAATTTCCGGGATAGTCTTGCTCGCATAGCCTGCCTCGCGCTCCTTGATGAAGTACGCGTTCTCGACACAGCGCGTTGCGTCGAACATCACCGTGATGCCATGCTGCTGCGCAAGGTTCCTGACGGCACGTATGTTGGCCATCGAGACCGGCTGGCCCCCGGCTAAGTTCACCGTTACCGCCAGCGAGATGTACGGGATGTTCTTCTCGCCGACGCGCTCGATCAGCGATTCCAACTTCGCCAGATCCACGTTGCCTTTGAACGGCAGATCCGCGGTCGCGTCGTGCGCCTCGTCGATGATGACGTCGACGAAGACTCCGCCGTTGAGCTCCTGATGCGCGCGGGTCGTCGTGAAATACATGTTCCCTGGAATGTAGTCGCCGGGCTTGATCAGCAGGCGCGAGAGGAGATTCTCCGCGCCGCGACCTTGGTGCGTCGGCACCATGTACCGGAATCCATAGTAGCGCCTCACCGTCTCCTCGAGCGCGAGGAAGTTGCGGCTGCCGGCGTATGCCTCGTCGCCGAGCATCATACCGGCCCACTGATTGTCGCTCATCGCCGAGGTGCCGCTGTCGGTGAGGAAATCGATGTACACATCTTGGGAGCGCAGCAGGAACGTGTTATAGCCTGCTTCTTCTATACAGCGTTTGCGCTGTTCGCGGGTCGTCTGCTTGATCGGCTCGACGACCTTCACGCGATAGGGCTCGGCTATCAACATAATGAAACTCCTATTCAGTCGATGACGTTCGCGAGCACGCGCTTGAGCGCCACGACGTCTCGCAGGATCAAAGCGTGGGTAGTGGGATCGAGGATACCTTCGCGTCGCATGCGCGCGATGGCGTTGGAGACGGTCACGCGATGCAGTCCGAGCAGTTCGCCGATGTCGGTGTGCGAGAGCGTGATCGTGACGCCGCCTCCGTCGTCGCGATGCGTTAGGCGCTCGCGCGCCGCCGCATACAGAAACTTCGCGATTCGCGTGTAGGCGTCGAGGAAGAGCGACTCCTCGAGCTGAGTCGACATGATATACGACTTGTGCGCGAGGTTCGAAAGGATGAAGAAGACGAGGTCGGGATGATGCGGGACGATCTCGCTGCGCATCGTCTGCGCGCTGAAGTCGATGATCGTGCAATCGGTCACGGCCTCGATGTAATGCAGGTACGGTTTCCCGTCGTACAGCGCCGCCTCACCCAACAGACTATCAGGTGCCATCAACCAGAGCGTGCGTTGCAGTCCGGAAGGACCGACTGCGACGACCTTGATGGTCCCCTCGCGCAGCAAGCTGACTTGCTCGACCGGATCGCCGGGACGTTTGAGGACCTCGCCCCGCCGATAACGGCGCTCGCAGCCCTGGGGGAGCAGGGCGTCCCATGCGCCGCAGTGCTCGAAACGAATCCACGGCGCCGTTAGCTGCGGCTCGCGCATATCGGAATATGACATAGCAACGAAGGTTTCGCGATCCTCCGCCTCATCACCGTGAGTATGACACAGCAGCGAAGTAGGCACCGTAGCACACGCTACAGAACGCCACAATCGTGACGGTTCGACGTTACGCTCTTTCCGCGCTCGCCTCGGTTTGCTTCGTGCTGGGTGCGCTGCGCATCGCGCTGGCGATTCCAGTCTTCGCCAACGGCCAAGAGATC
>JAKAPO010000230.1 GCA_021807065.1 bacterium | reverse complement strand
GGCAAGACCTTCACCGCCGCCAATATCGCCTATCGGCTCATCAAGTATGCCGGAGCTCGCCGGATTCTCTTCCTCGTCGATCGTGCGAATCTCGGACGGCAGACGCTCAAAGAGTTTCAGGCGTTCTCAACGCCCGACGACGGCCGTAAGTTTACCGAACTCTACAACGTCCAGCGTCTCGGTTCGAATCGCATCGACGGCGTTTCGCGCGTCGTCATCTCCACGATTCAGCGCCTCTATTCGATTCTCAAGGGCGAACCCGACCTTCCGGAAGAACTCGATGAAGAATCGGCCTACGATTTGCAGCCCGCGAAGCCGGTCGAGGTCGCATACAACCCAGCGGTTCCCATCGAAACATTCGACGTTATCATCGTCGATGAGTGCCATCGTTCTATCTATGGCTTGTGGCGGCAAGTGCTGGAGTATTTCGACGCGTTCATCATCGGGTTGACGGCAACGCCCGGAAAGCAGACCCTCGGATTTTTCAACCAAAATCTGGTGATGGAATACAACCACGAGCGGGCGGTGGCCGACAACGTAAACGTCGACTTCGACGTGTACCGAATTGCGACCGAGATCAGCGCGAAGGGGTCGAAGATTGACGCTGGCTTGGTGACGGCGTTTCGCGACCGGCAGACCCGCGAAAGGCGTTTCGAACAACTCGACGACGACATCGTTTACGATGCCAAGGAACTTGACCGCAAGGTTGTCGCCAAAGACCAGATCCGAACTATCGCGCGAGCTTTCCGCGCCAGCCTTCCGCAGCTCTTCGAGGGACGCACCCACGTCCCGAAGACCTTGATCTTCGCCAAGGACGACAGCCACGCCGACGACATCGTCCAAATCGTGCGCGAGGAATTCGGTAAAGGCAATGAGTTCGCCGCCAAGATCACCTATAAGTCTGGCTCGCAAGGTCAAACGGCCGAGCAACTGCTCCAAGACTTTCGCAACAGCTACAATCCCCGTATTGCGGTAACCGTTGACATGATCGCGACCGGAACCGACGTGAAGCCGATTGAGTGCGTGTTCTTCATGCGTATGGTCCGCTCCAGACAGTTCTTCGAACAGATGAAAGGTCGCGGGGTGCGCGTCATCAACCCGACCGACTTGCAAGGCGTGACCCCCGATGCCAAGGTAAAGGATCGCTTCGTGATCGTCGACGCGGTTGGAGTGACCGAGGCCGATCTTCACGACACCACTCCGATGGACCGCAACCCCAAACTCGGCTTCGATAAGCTCTTGCATAATCTCGCATTGGGCTCTCGCGAAAAGAGCCTGGTTTCTTCCATAACATCGCGCATCGCTCGGCTCAACCTGCGCCTCTCGAAGCAAGACCGCGAGGAGCTGGAAGCGGTAGCCGGTGTCCCGCTCAAGGACTTGGCCGAGAACATCGTGGACGCTCTCGATCCCGATAGGCAATACGAAGCCGCTCAACGGGAAATGGGCGTTGAGCAGCCCAGTCCGGAAACATGTAATGCCGTGGCGGCGCGAATGATCGATGAAGCGGTCGGGCCGCTTTCCGATAATCCCGCTTTCCGAAAGAAACTGGTCGAGCTGCGGCGCAGCTACGATCAAGTGATTGACGAAACATCGGCAGACAGGTTGCTTCGTGCAGACTATTCGATCGACGCGGCCGATCGCGCTCGCAAGACGGTGGAATCGTTCCGCGCATACATCGACGAGCATAAGGATGAGATTACCGCGTTGCAGATTCTCTACAGTCGCCCGTACAGGCATCGCCTGACGTGGAAAGAGGTTAAAGAACTGGCCAATGCCATCGGCCGCACGCCGCAGCATTGGACTCCAGAAAACTTGTGGGCCGCGTACGAAGCCCTCGACAAGTCGAAAGTTCGGGGCTCCGGCCCCCGCGTGCTGGCCGACATCCTGCAAATCGTGCGCTTTGCGTTAAATCAGGACGACCAACTTGTGCCGTTCCCCGAGCGCGTCAACGAACGTTTTGCTGGATGGATGCTCCAACAGAAACAGGCTGGTCGCACTTTCACTCCAGAACAAACGCAGTGGCTCGAACGTATCCGCGATCACATTGCGGCAAGCCTCGCAATATCGCCCGACGACTTCCAATACACGCCATTCTCTCAACATGGTGGCCTCGGTAAAGCGTATGAACTCTTCGGCGATAGGCTAAACCCGTTGATCGACGAACTGAACGAGGCCCTCGCAGCGTGAACGACGAGGGATTACCCTATCCGCTAGCCTCAAATGATCTTCCGTGTGGTTGGACGGCTGCCTGCTTCGGCGATATCGGCAAACCGTTTTACGGAAAAGCATTGGCTGAGGCCAAACGCGTGTCTGACGGCTCAGTTGCCGTCTACGGGTCGGCTGGTGTCGTTGGGTCCCATGATGAAGCGCTTTCAACGGGTCCAACCCTGATCGTCGGACGCAAGGGCAACGCTGGGGCCGTGTACCTTTCGCGCGAGAGTTGCTGGCCGATAGACACAACTTATTACGTGCCGGTTCCCGAGACGGTCGATGCTAAGTTTCTCTACCTTCAACTTTCAAGCATGGATCTCAAGGGACTGGATTCATCGACAACTGTACCGAGCCTGCGACGGGGCGATTTAGAGGCGGCACTGATTCGTCTTCCGCCGCTGGGCGAGCAGCGGCGGATCGTCGAAGCCATCGAAGAACGATTCTCCCGCCTCGACGCCGCCGAAGCATCGCTGGTCAGCGCAAGAGGCAAGCTGTATGCGCTCCGCCGGCGGTGCTTCGGATTAACGAAACAGACTACCGTGCCCCCTCGGCCTATTACCGACGTCGCTCGCATTGTAAGCGGCCAAACCCCGAAATCTCTTATTGTCGATCCTGGGGGATCGGTGCCGTTCTTTAAGGTAGGCGACATGAACGTTGCCGCTGGCTACGCCATGATGCGAGCGCGCAGTTACATAAGCAGCGACATGGCGCGGAGACTGAAGCTGCATGTCTGGCCGTCAGGGACCGTGATTTTTCCAAAGCGGGGCGGCGCCATCGCAACGAACAAGAAAAGACTCCTCGTGACTCCGGGATCGTTTGACCTAAACACGATGGGCCTAGTACCTCAACAATGCCTCGACAGCAAGTTCCTCCTATTCTGGCTCGAAACGATCGACCTCGCGACGCTTTCCGACGGTTCCAACGTCCCGCAAATAAACCATGGTAACGTAGCGGAGCTTATGATCAGCGTTCCTTCAATCGACGATCAGATTCGGATTGTTGCTGAGATAGACAGACTGCTCACGATGACCGATCGGGCGCTTCTGGAAGTGCAGCGCGCGGCGCAACGGTCGCAGCACCTCCGCCGGGCGATTCTTGAAGATGCGTTCTGTGGGCGGCTTGTCACACAGCAGCACCCCGACGAACGGGAGTCACGAGTGGTCCTGGACTCGGAAACGTGCCGCACGGCAGCAGAGCAGAGGAAGCGCGGGGCTACGGCAAATGCAGAGTTGGAGGTGGCTACTTGATAGACGGGCCAAGTGCGCTTGTCGCAAAGCTCTGGAGCTACTGCCATGTTCTTCGCGACGACGGATTATCATACGGCGATTACGTCGAGCAGTTGACGTATCTACTCTTCCTAAAAATGGACGACGAACAGACGCGAGCGCCGTTCAACCGACCTTCGGTCGTGCCAGATGGTCTTGATTGGCGGTCACTCCTACGCCTCGACGGAGATGAACTGGAAGTCCACTACCGCCACGTCCTGAGCGAACTAGGTAAGCACCCGGGTATGCTCGGTGTCGTATTTCGCAAGGCGCAGAACCGCATCCAGGACCCGGCCAAGCTGAAGCGTCTGATCGTCGACCTCATCGACAGAGAGCAATGGATGACGCTCGACGCCGATGTGAAAGGCGACGCATACGAGGGCTTGCTGCAGAAGAACGCCGAGGACACGAAATCCGGTGCCGGCCAATATTTTACGCCGCGCCCGCTGATCCGTGCAATTGCCGACGTGATGCAACCGCAAGTGGGCATGACCATCTGCGATCCGGCCTGCGGGACCGGCGGCTTTCTACTAGCGGCCTACGAGCACATCGCACGTGCCGGTCTGCTCGATCCCGACCAGAAGCACCAACTTCGGGACGAAGCCTTGCACGGCTGGGAGATCGTCGACAATACCAGAT
>JAKAPO010000229.1 GCA_021807065.1 bacterium | reverse complement strand
CGTGGATCGCCTGGGACGCAAGCTCTTGCTTTCGTTGGGCAGCGCCGGCATCATCGTCTCGTTGATAGGCACCGGCGTTCTCTTTCAGCGAACGGAAGCGCGCCACGTCGACGTCACGGCGGCCGTCCAACGATTGGTGCGATCCGATCAAACGCTGACGTTGCGATTTACTCAGGCTTCGGCAAATCGGCTTCTGGCGAGCGTAAGGAAAACGGCAAGAGGGCGGCCGCAGTCGCTCGTCATCAGTTATGCCTACGGCGATTTCAGCTCGGTGACGAATGCGGTCCGGTCGGACGAGGTGACGCAGCCGATCCAAATAACGCGCAACGTTCCGGACAATCGGATCGAAGCGCTGCTCGCGGGCTCGAGCAGCCCGTTCGGCAATATCGCGGCGGCGCGAACCGCGCCGCTACACATCGTCTCGGCGTATATCATGCCGGTGCCGAGCGCAGGCAACGGCTGGCTGGTGGCGACGACGCTCTATCTCTTCATGGCGTTTTTTGCAGTCGGGCCCGGCGTTTGCGTGTGGCTCGCCCTTTCCGAACTGATGCCGACGCGCATCCGCTCGAATGGAATGAGCATCGCGCTCTTCCTCAATCAAGGCACGTCGACGACGATCGCCGCGATCTTTCTTCCGACCGTGGCGCGACACGGCTACGCAAGCATGTTCTTCGCCTTTGCGGCCTTTACGGTCATCTACTTTGTGACGGCTGCGTTCTTCCTGCCCGAAACCAAGGGCAAGACGCTCGAAGAGATCGAGGAGCGTTTCGAGGAAGGCCTTTTCCACAGATTGCACAAGACGGAAGTCGCCGATTGTGGATAGAATGCTCAGATATATGTCGCTCCAACGCTCTATCGTTCCCATGCTTTGCCTTGCGCTTGCCGCCTGCTCTCACGCCGCGACTTCCGGAAGGTCTCCTTCGTCCTCCGGCGCCAAGCACATCGGGGTAACCATTCAGAATCGTGAGGCGCAGTTCTACCAGGACATGGAGGCCGGGATGCGCGCGGAGGCCGCAAAGTTCGGCTATGCGTTGACCGTCGTCGACGCGAATCGCGACAACGCGTTGCAACAGAGCCAAGTCGAAGATTTTATCTCCGAGCGCGACGATGCAATCGTCATCACTCCATACGATTCCCAGGCGATCGGGAGTGCAATCGCCGAGGCGAATCGCGCGAACATCCCGGTCTTCACGGCCGATATCGCCAGCACGAGCAGACTCGGTACCGTCATCACCCACGTCGCCAGCGATAACGTGCAAGGCGGCTACGAAGCGGGAACGTTGATGTGCGATGCGGTCGGAAAGCGCGGTACGGTTGCGATCATCGACGAACCCGAGGTGACGAGCGTACAAGATCGCGTACGTGGGTTCAGAAACGCGCTTGCCAAGCTGTGCCCGAACGTTTCCATCGTTGCCGACGTCGACGGCGGTGGAACGCGCGATCTTGCAGAGAGCGACATGAGCGACATCCTGCAGTCGCATCACAACATCAGCGGCGTCTTCGGCATCAACGACGATTCGGCGCTCGGCGCGCTCACGGCGGTGAAGGCCGCCGGACTCGTCGGGAAAGTGAAGATCGTTGGCTACGACGCAACGCCGGAGGCGCGCGCGGCGATCGCGGCGGGACAGATGTACGGCGACGCCGTCCAGTATCCGAAAGTGATCGGGAAGACGACCATCGACGTTATCCACGAGTACTTCTCCGGCAAGAGGCCGCCGAAGTTCGTCGGCATCAGAGTAGGCTCGTACACCAAAGCGGGCTACGGGAAATAACGATAGCGCAACCGCCGGCGCCGCTGCTCGAAATGCGCGGAATCGCAAAGGCGTTTCCGGGCGTTCAAGCCTTATCGGGCGTCTCGTTGGAGCTGCGCAGCGGCGAAGTCCACGCACTCGTCGGGGAAAACGGCGCCGGTAAGTCGACGCTCATGAAAATCCTCGCCGGCGGTCTGGCTGCCGATGACGGAACGATTCTCATCGACGGGCGTCCTGTCAAGATCGATTCGCCGCGTGCGGCCGAACGGCTCGGCATCGGCATGATCTATCAAGAGCTCAACCTCGTTCCACAGTTGAACGCGATCCAGAACTTCGTGCTCGGTGACGAGCCGACGCAGCGCGGCTTCCTCGATGCGACGGCGGCGACGGCGCGCGTGCGCGCCGCGTTCGAGCAGTTAAACATCGACGTTCCACTGCACGTCGAGGTTTCGAAGCTGTCAGTCGGGCAGCAGCAGCTCGTCGAGATAGCAAAAGTACTCTCGCGCCGGGCGCGGATCATCGTTATGGACGAGCCGACGGCATCCTTGACGGAAGCCGAAATCGATCGGCTCTTCACGCTGGTCAAACGCTTGAAAGGAGAGGGGAAGGGCGTCATCTACATATCGCACCGCCTCGAAGAGTTACCGCGTATCGCCGATAGGATCACGATCCTGCGTGACGGGCGCGCGATCGTGACTCGCGGCGAACGGGAATTCCCTCAAGAGGAAATAGTGAGCGCGATGGTGGGCAGACGCATCGACGCGCATTTCCCGAGCCTTCCGGCGGTTAAATCCGGCGCTCCGGTGGTGCTCGACGTGCGCAACATGCTGCGTCCTCCGCGCGTGAACGGTGTCTCGCTGCAATTGCGCGCCGGGGAGATCGTCGGGCTCGCCGGACTCGTCGGCGCGGGACGAACGGAAATTCTGCGCGCGATCGCCGGTGCCGACGTCCCGGCCGGAGGCGACGTCTTCATAGACGGCGAACGCGTGCGTGTTCGATCGCCGATCGAAGGAATACGGGCAGGCATTGCGTTCATTACCGAGGATCGCAAGGCGCAAGGGCTCGTCCTCGGTATGAGCGTTCGAGAGAACGTCACGCTCGCGCACCTTGCGGCGTTCGTCAACCGTGAACTGCTCATCGACCGCGCGCGCGAAACCGCGGTGACCGAGCAGATGATTCGCGAACTCTCGATTCGTACGCCAAGCCCGGAACAGGTCGTTCGCAATCTCTCGGGTGGAACGCAACAGAAGGTCGTGCTCGCTAAATGGTTGATCGGAACTGCGCGCGTGCTCCTGTTCGACGAGCCGACCCGCGGCATCGACGTGGGCGCGAAAGCGGAGATCTACGCATTGATGACGAGACTCGCAGAGAACGGCAGCGCGATTTTGATGGTATCGAGCGAGCTACCCGAAGTCCTCGGCATGACGCATCGCGTCTTTGCGGTGCGAGGAGGAAGGCTCGTTCGTGAGTTCACCCACGACGAGGCGACGCCCGACGCGGTGATGGCCGCAGCTGCCGGAGCCGCGGCGTGACCGAAATCTCAAAGACGCAGACGCGCGCGTATTGGGTGCGCGTAGCCGCGGCCGCAGTGATCTTCATGGTCTTCATCGTGGCCATCAACGCGGCCACGCACGGCATCTTCTTGCATCCCGGCAACATCATCACGGTCCTACGCCAAATCACCTACAACTTTATCTTGGCGATCGGCGAGACGTTCGTTATCATCACCGCCGGGATTGATCTCTCGATCGGATCACTCGTCTCGCTCTCGGGCGTCGTGATGGCCATCGTCGCGAACAGCCTGCACGTTTCCGGGTTTCCGTTGATAGCGCTAACGCTGCTTGCGGGCGTTGCCGTCGGCGCGGCCGCCGGCTACGTCAATGGACTGCCCGTCGTCAAATTGAACCTGCCGCCGTTCATCACGACGCTCGCGATGATGCAGATCGCAGTGGGATTATCGTACATTCTCTCGGGTGGGAGGCCCATAGCGCTCAATGCTACGGATTTTGAAAACACCGGCTACGGCCTCTTCTTGGGCGGCTTCACCGGCGCGCTGCATCTGCCTGGCATTCCGATCCCGCTGATCTGGATGCTCGTAGCCGGCGCATTCTTCTCGGTGCTCCTAACGCGCACGCGATTCGGGCGTTACGTTCTCGCACTCGGCGGAAACGAGGAGGCCGCACGCCTCGCCGGCATCAACGTGGGCCAAACGAAAATACTCGTCTACATCATCAGTGGCGTCTGTGCCGCAATCGTCGGCTTCTTGTACATGGCGCTCTTCTCGTCGGGTTCACCCCAGACCGGAACGGGCAACGAAATGCTCGGCGCGATTGCCGCGGTCGTCGTCGGCGGCACGAGCCTGATGGGGGG
>JAKAPO010000228.1 GCA_021807065.1 bacterium | reverse complement strand
GTTGAGGCGGCCTTCTACTATGTACAGCGACGTCGTAGGCGTGAACTTCACCTACGATTCGTTGAACGTGACCACGTTCCAGCGTGCGGTGAAGTTGCTGTTTGCAGGCAAGGCCGAAGCAATCCATAGTCAGGACCGCGTGCTCTGCTCCACGAGTTTCGAGATGCGCATGCCATCGATCATCCGCATGCTGTACTACATCAAGCGGCCGCGGCAAAAGGTGGCGCTGACGAAGAAGAACGTCCTCATCCGCGACGACCACATCTGTCAGTACTGCGGGGAACGCGATCGCATCATGACCGTGGATCACGTCATTCCGCGGAGCCGCGGCGGCACGTCGACCTGGGAGAACCTCGTCTGCTCATGCATGCGCTGCAACAATCGCAAGAACAATCGCACGCCCCAGGAGGCGAACCTTTCGCTTCGGCGCAAACCGCGTCAACCGAAGTACATCCCGTGGATTCAAATCAAGCGCAACACGCTCCCCGACGAATGGGGCAAGTTCTTGTTCCTCTACAACGTCTCCATCGAAGAGCGGATCGAGGCGTGACGCTCGCGTCATCCCTAGCCCTCCGACTGCGCTGCTGCGCAGCGCGCTCAGGATAAGCCGAGCGACGTCGAGGGAGGCGCCTTGTCATCCCAGCGTCCATGCGTGCTCGCTCAGGTGACACATGAGGCGGGGGTTTGACGGGAGCTGTTGAACCTTGGTGTCGTGACCGACGTTAGGCTGTTTTCGCTTCTCTCGGCGTCGCTGCGCGCGGCCGCGTTCGTCATTAGCCAACACTCCGCAACGGCAAAGGGAAGGTAGCGCCATCCCGAGCGCGGCGAAGCGCCGGTGAGCGAAATCGAAGACCGCTCGTCAACGCTACGCTGGGACGACAATAAGGGCATTCGCTAGCTATCGCCTTTCCAAGCGGGGTACCACGTCGTGGACCAGACCAAAACGCCATATTTTCAGGCATTGCTCGACTACGTCGATGCGGGCGTCATTCCGTTTCACACGCCCGGTCACATGCAAGGCAACGGGATGGATCCGGCGTTCCGAGAGTTCGTCGGTGACAATTTTTGCGCGATCGACCTCACGCCGATGCCGGGTATCGACGACTTGTTGCAGCCGACGGAATCCATTAAAGAGGCGCAAGAGCTTGCCGCACAGGCGTACGGCGCCGACCGAACCTTCTTCCTGATCAACGGCTCGACGAGCGGCAATCAATGCATGATGATGACCGCCGTGAACCCGGGAGACAAGATCGCCGTGCCGCGCAACTCGCACAAGTCGATGCTCGGGGGGCTGGTGATGAGCGGCGCGGTGCCGATCTATATGCAACCCGAAGTCGACGAAACGCTGCATATGGATCATTGCGTGACGCCGCAAACGGTGGCGAGTGCGCTCGAGGCGTATCCGGACGTCGTCGCTGTGTATCTGGTCTCGCCGACCTACTACGGCGCCGCAGCAGACATTGCGGAGATCACGCGCATCGTGCATGAAGCCGGAAAACTGCTGCTCGTCGATGAGGCATGGGGCCCGCATTTTCACTTTCATCCCGAACTACCGCTGTCCGCGACCGCGGCTGGCGCGGACCTGTGCATCAACTCGACCCACAAGATGCTCTCCGCCTTCTCGCAGTGCGCGATGTTACACCAAACCGGCGACCGCGTCCGCGTCGACCGCCTGCAAGCCGTGGTCAAGATGTTCCTCTCGACGTCGCCGAATCTGCCGATGGTGGCCTCGCTCGACGTGGCGCGCAGGCAGATGGCGACGCAGGGGCGCGAGCTGCTCGACGGCGCGATCGCACTGGCGCGCGAGGCACGCGAGCGGATCAATCGCATCGGCGGGCTCTACTGTTTCGGCGAAGACCAGAAGGGCCGGCCGGGCGTCTTCGACATCGATCCCACGAAGGTCACCGTCACCGTCCGCGGTCTCGGGTACACCGGATACGAAGTCTCCGAAATTCTGCGCCGCCGCTACAACATTCAGGTCGAGCTGGCCGACCTGTTCAACGTCGTCGCACTCTTTACGATCGGCACGACGCCGGTGGCTGCGGAGCGCTTCGTCAACGCGCTCGAAGAGTTGGCGCGCGACGAGCGCCCCCTCGATATGTTCGCGCCCTCTGGAATCCTCGAGCAGCGGCTCAACCGCGGAAACTACAAGCTGCCGAAGATTCCGCCGATGCGTATGTCTCCACGCGATGCCTTTCTTGCGACCACCGAACTCGTTCCGTTCGGCAAGAGCAAAGGGCGAATCTGCGCGGAAACGATTGCTCCCTATCCTCCGGGAATTCCGGTTGTGGCTCCGGGTGAGGAGATCACCGAACAGATTCTGCGCTACTTTCGCCTGGAGTTGAAGGCGGGCGTCCGCATCCAAGGTCCGTATGATGCGGAACTACGCGTTGTTAGAGTTGTGAGAGAATAGCCCGCTTTTGGGGACCCACGCGGCGGCGTCCGCGTGGGGGCGCGCAGCGACGTCGAGGTCGCGGAGTGGCCGCGGCAAAGCGTAGCGCCGGGCGGTGCGCAAGGTGCAGCGCCCATTAAAAAGAAGCTCTAGAACGTGGCTGTGAAGGCCGAAAATATATCTCCGAGCTGGGAGCTCTCACAACTTCTCGACATCTTCCCGCTCGCGATTCGTCAAGCGCTCGTCCGCCTCCCAAACGTCGAAGCAATGATCGAGGTCGTTCTGGACCTCGGCCGCCCACCCGAAGCGCGATTCGAGCACGACTTCACCTATCTCACCGACGCTCCGGTTACCAGCGAGGACATCGCGCACGTCTGCTCGCGCGTCTCTTCGTTCGGTGGTGACAACCGTGCCGGTATCGAGCAGACGCTGCATCGCATCAGCGCCATTCGCAATCGCGACGGCAAGATCGTCGGATTGACCTGCCGGGTCGGCCGCGCGATCTACGGGACGATCGACATCTTGCTCGACGTGCTGCGCAGCGGCGAATCGGTCTGTCTCCTCGGTCGTCCCGGCGTCGGCAAGACGACGATGCTGCGCGAGTGCGCGCGCGTGCTCTCAGAGGAGCGCAAGCGCGTCGTCATCGTCGATACCTCGAACGAGATCGCCGGCGATGGCGACGTACCGCATCCCGGCATCGGCTTTGCGCGTAGAATGCAAGTTGCCGATCCAAAATTGCAGCATGCGGTGATGATCGAGGCGGTTGAGAATCACATGCCCGAGATCATCGTCATCGACGAAATCGGGACAGCCGCTGAAGCAGAGGCCGCGCGCACGATCGCCGAACGCGGCGTCACGCTTATCGGAACTGCGCACGGCCAGACGCTCGAGAATCTGTTGATGAATCCGACCCTCTCCGATCTCGTCGGCGGGATCGCCGCCGTGACCCTCTCCGACGAAGAGGCGCGCCGGCGCGGAACGCGCAAAACGGTGCTCGAGCGGCGAGCGCCGCCGACATTCGACGTCGTCGTCGAGATCCAAGAGCGCGATCGGTTGGCGATTCACAAGAACGTAGCACAGGTCGTCGACGCGCTGCTGCGTGGCTATCAGCCGCAACCGGAAGTCCGCAAGCGCGAGCCGGGAGGTACGGTCACGGTCGTGCAGGAGGCGCGGCCCGAGTCGATGCCGGTGCTCTCAGAGTCTTTCGAGCCGCATCCGGCGCGAAACGAAGAGCGCGAGCGGCCGCTCTCGATCTTCCCCTACGGCGTTTCGCGCAGCAAAATCGAGCGGGCCGTGAGCAACCTGCGGGTGCCCGCTACGATCGCCCGGACATGGGACGATGCCGATGTCGTCGTCACCCTACGCGCGCTCGAGCGCAAGCAGCAATCCAAGTTAAAACAGATCGCGTCGGACAACATTCCGATCTATTCGATCAAGACGAATACCACGACGCAGATTCAAAGCGCATTACGCGACATCTTCAATCTCGGCTCGATAGACCGGGAAGAGCTCGCGCTGCGAGAGGCCGAGGAAGCCATCTATCAAGTGCTCTTGACGAGCCAAGCCGTCGAGCTCTCACCCCAAACTTCGTACGTGCGGCGCATGCAGCATCAATTGGCGGAGCGGTATCGTATGCACTCGCGTACCACAGGACTAAAGCCAAACGGGCGGGGGGGGATCATGGAGAACGACGAATAGCTTGGGCGTCACCCTAGAAGTCATCGAAGGTAGCG
>JAKAPO010000227.1 GCA_021807065.1 bacterium | reverse complement strand
TGATCCGGATCGGTGATGTCGGCCACGCGCAATACGTGCGGCACGGTCCACGAGTGCCGGCCGCCGGCGTAGGTCGACGCGCTTTGCACGCAGCCCACGAGTGCGGATATTGCGAAGGCGGCGCAGAGCAGCCGGCGCAGCATAGGGTTGAGGACTTCTTCCTCGAATGCGCGGACCCTTATGGAGACTAGAGAGCGCGCCGAAATCGGCGTTTTTGGTGGATCGGGTTTCTACTCGCTGATCGAAGGCGCCCGCGAGGTTTGGATCGAGACGCCGTACGGCGCGCCGAGCGATAGGGTCGCTCTCGGTGAGATCGCCGGACGCAGCGTCGCCTTTCTCCCACGCCACGGCAAAGATCACCGTTTCCCGCCACACATAATCAACTACCGCGCAAACGCGTACGCGATGAAGATGCTCGGCGTAACGTCCGTCATCGGCCCAACGGCCTGCGGCTCGCTCAAACCCGAGGTGAGGCCGGGCTCGATGGTCGTTGCCGACCAGCTCGTGGATCGTACCAGTGGCCGCATCGACACGTTCTTCGACGGACCGGTCACGACGCACGTGAGCTTCGCAGATCCCTACTGTCCCACGCTGCGACCTATCGCGATCGAAGCGCTGCGGTCTGTGGGAATCGAGACGCACGAGCGAGGCACGGTCGTCGTCTGTCAGGGACCGCGTTTCTCGACACGCTCCGAATCCAAGTGGTACCAAAGCCAGGGATGGGAGGTCATCAACATGACGCAGCATCCTGAGGCGTATCTCGCGCGCGAGCTGGGTATCTGCTACGTCAACATCTCGCTGATTACCGATTACGACGTCGGCCTCGAAGGCATGCCTCCCGTCTCCCACCACGAAGTCATGGAAGTCTTCAAGAGCAACAACGAGCGCGTCAAAGCGGCGATCGGCCGCATCGTCGAGGGAATCCCGATGGGAACGGATTGCTCGTGCCGCCACTCGCTCGAAGGAGCGCGATGACGCGCATCGACTTCACGATCTACTTACGTGCGATAGCCATGCTGCTGCGGGCACCGTCGGTTCTCGTTGCGCCGGCGCTCGGCGCGATCGCCGCGTTGATCCTCGACCAGCTCGCGGGAGTCCTCACGAATCCGCTCGGCGGAGCAGGCGCCGGGATCTTCACCTGGATTGCCAACGTGCTCTTTAGCTTCGCGTTCGGCATGGCCATCATTCAAGCCGACTACATCGAGCGCGGCTTGCGAGGCACATTCGACAACGCATGGCAAGAGACACGGCGCAAAGCCGGAGGCATCATCCTGGCTGCAATCGGCTTCTGGTTTCTGTATTGGATTGCTGGGTACATCGGTGCGATGCTCGGCTCGCTGACGCTCCAACTCGCATTCAGTCTCATCGCCGCGTTCTTTCTGATCTATACTATTCCAGCCGCTGCGATCGGTGGTCTCCCCGGATCGCTTGCGATCGGCGGCTCGATCCGAGCCGTTCGCGACAGCGTGCTCGGCAGTGCGATCCTCGCGATCGCGTTCGTTCTCATTTTCTATTTGGCGCCGCAGTTCGCTGCTGCATATATCACGCGTGCTTTCACTCTCGGTCACGTGGAGGGCGTGCTCATTTGGGCGGCACTCGAAGCGATCGCTCTCGGATATCTCGCCTTCCCGTTTGCGAAGCAGTACGCGGGCGTCGCGTTCCGCCGATGAAGCAACGGTCGATCATCGAGCCGTTCCGCATCAAGAGCGTCGAGCCGATTCGCATGACCACGCGCGAGGAGCGCGAGTGCTTCCTCGTAGAGGCGGGATACAATCCGTTCCTGCTCCGCGCTGAAGACGTGCTGATCGACCTGCTGACCGACAGCGGAACGGGTGCGATGAGCGCCGATCAGTGGTCGGGCGTCATGCGCGGCGACGAGTCGTATGCCGGAGGGCGCTCCTACTATCGATTGCTCGACACGGTGCGGGACATCTTCGGGTTCCGCTACATGCTGCCGACGCACCAGGGCCGTGCCGCCGAACGAATTCTGTTCAGCACGACGTGTAAATCGGGCGACGTCATCCCCAACAATACCCATTTCGACACGACGCGTGCGAACATCGAGTACGTCGGCGCGAAAGCCGTCGATTTGCCGGCACCCGAAGGACTGCGGCCTTCCGAAGTGCATCCGTTCAAGGGGAACATGGACGTCGCCGCGCTGGAGGCGCTCATCCACGACGCCGGTGCCGACCGCGTGCCGCTCGTTATGCTCACCATTACAAACAATTCGGGAGGCGGGCAGCCGGTCTCGATGGCAAACGTCAAGGCCGTGCGTGGCGTCTGCTCTCGGTACGGGATTCCTCTCTACATCGATGCCTGCCGGTTTGCCGAGAACTGCTGGTTCATACGCGAACGCGAGGAGGGATATGCCGGCAAGGCGCCTCGCGATATCGCCAGAGAGCTGTTTTCCTACGCTGACGGCTGCACGATGTCGGCAAAGAAGGACGGCCTCGTCAACATCGGCGGCTTCCTCGCCGGCAACGACGAGAAGCTTGCAACCCAAGAGTCGCGCCTGCTGATCCTTACCGAAGGGTTCACCACCTACGGCGGGCTGGCGGGGCGCGATCTCGAAGCGATGGCGGCCGGACTCGAGGAGGTCTTGCATGAAGATTATCTGCAGTACCGCATCGCATCGACCGGCTATCTTGGCCGGCACCTGACCGAGGCCGGCGTTCCCATAGTGCAGCCACCCGGAGGACATGCAATCTACATCGACGCCGCAGCGATGCTGCCGCACATTCCGCCTCGACAATTTCCCGGACAAGCCTTGGTCGCTCAGCTGTATTTGGAAGGCGGGATACGCACCGTCGAGATCGGAAGCGTGATGTTCGGTACGACCGATGCTCAGACCGGAGAGGCGACGACCGCCGCCATGGAGCTGGTCCGGCTGGCGATTCCGCGCCGCGTCTACACGCAGAGCCACATCGACTACGTGCACGAAGTCGTCGGCGACGTCTACGCGCGGCGGGACGAAATTTTCGGAATGCGGATGGTCTGGCAACAACCGCCGCTTCGGCATTTCACGGCGAGATTTGAACCCCTGAAAGAGCGGGCAAGAGCGTGAACGCTGCAATCGTCGGAAGCGGTCCTGCAGGACTCTACGTGGCGGAGGAGCTAGCGAAGCGGCGCCCCGGCGTGCGCATCGACATCTTCGAGGCGCTGCCGACGCCGTATGGGCTCGTCCGAGGCGGCGTTGCGCCGGATCATCTGAGCACGAAAAGCGTCACCAAGGCGTTCGATCGCACGTTCGCTCGAGAGAACGTTCGTTTTCTCGGCAACGTGACGCTCGGCAAAGATGTAACGTATGAGGAGCTCAAAGCCGCATACGACGTCGTGGTTTTGAGCATTGGTGCAAGTATCGACCGGAATCTCGGTATACCGGGCGAAAAACTCTCACAAGTCTACGGTGCCGCAGCGTTCGTCGGCTGGTATAACGGTCACCCCGATTTCCGCAATGTCGTAGCTACCTTGGAGGGCAGCGCGCTGGCGGTGATCGGGAACGGCAACGTCGCGCTCGACGTGGTTCGTATTCTGGCAAAAACGCAGAAGGAATTGGCGGATTCCGACCTCTGCCGCCACGCACGCCAACTGTTGGAAGGTTGCGCTATTACCGATTTGTACCTCATCGGACGCCGTGGACCGGTCGAGGCGAGTTTTACCTCTCCCGAGCTCGCGGAGCTGGGCGAACTGGAGCGCTGCGATATCGTCGTCGACCCATCGCAGCTGCCGGATCGCGTCGGTCCCCATATTCCGGAGAAAGAGGTCAAAGCGCGGGAGCGCAACCTCGAGATTCTTCGCGAGTACGCCGGGCGCGCACGCGGATCGAAGCCGGTGCGGATCCATTTCGTGTTCTGCGCCGCGCCCCGTGCGGTGACCGGCGAAGATCGCGTACGCAGTCTGGTACTCGAGCGCACGCGCATCGTCGAAGGCGGACGCGCGGAGTTCACGGGCGAGCGGTTCGAGTTGCCGGTCGATGCGGTGGTGAGCGCGATCGGCTATCAAACCAAGCCGCCCGCGGGCGTACCGTTCGACGAAAAGCGCGGCGTCGTCGCCAACGAAGAAGGTTTGGTCGAGACGGGCGTCTATGCGGCCGGCTGGTGCAAGCACGGACCACGAGGCGTAATCGGCACCA
>JAKAPO010000226.1 GCA_021807065.1 bacterium | reverse complement strand
GTGCTCACGCACGAGCCTGATGGGGGGACGCGGTACGATCGTCGGCACCTTCTTCGGCGCGCTGCTCATCGGCTCGCTGAACAACGCGATGAATCTGCTCGGCATCAACTCCTACCTACAAATGGTCGTGCTGGGCATCGTCATCCTCGCCGCCGTGGCACTGGACGAGCTGCGAAAACGCTACCTCGCGAAGGCCTAAACCGGGCTTCTCTGGCTCAGGCGCGCGTCTTTCATGTCATCCTGATATGGAGGCCACGGGTTCGAGTCCCGTCATCTCCACATGCTTCACAGGCGGAAACCCTTGAAAAATCAAGGTTTTCGACCGATCGTGTTTCGGCGCGCGGCGGCCCGTTTGTTCTGTACCCCCGGAAATAGCCCCACTGAAGCCACAGCAGCCGGGTCGTGCGTGAGCACCCGTCCTATCGCGCTGGCGGCCTCTTGTTGCATGGACCTAGGCTTTCATCCGCTCAAGTTTACTGCGAGCAAACCGACCGAGTGGTTCACGTCGCAGGCAACGTTTGCCGGTCACTCATTCGGTGTCGTCTTAGATGCCGCCGCCGCCAACTTCCGACACCACGATGAGTGGGCGCGGACGGAGCCGCCGAGCGAGCAGCAACTGCGATCGATAACGGTGATGGGCGACGTACTCGGTAAGACGATCGCGTCGGATGGGACGAGGCATCCGTTTCGCGGCAACGCATGCCCAGAAATACTGCTGGCCCTGAGCGGCGGCAGTTTCGAGATGCTAAATGAACACCTGTTCGCGTTTGCGAGAAATCTTTCTAAGCTGTAGGCGCATCGACAGGGTTTTCAGACAAGAGGCGGCTTAGCGCTTATGCTCCGCTCAAAAGGGACTCCCGCGTGCTCAAGTTCGTCAACGAATGCGTCGGGCAGCTGGAGAGAAAGTCGTCGACGGAGCACGGACGAATCAAGCGAAAGAACGCGGCGTGCTGCCATCCTGATATGGAGGCGCGCATGTTGACATCCCGAGCGAGTGAACTGCGATAGCAGTGAACGGCGCCGAGCGAAGCGCATCGCGTCTCTGCCCGCGTGGCCCTCGATAGGATCCCTCGGCGTCGCTCGGCGTTAACACGCCTTGCTCGCTTGGAATGACAAGATTAAAACGGAAAATCGCTTTGCGTTAGGCCGACATTGGTTTTGATATTGGTGTACGTTTGGTCCTGTACGATCGTGTCGCCTGAGTAGAGCAACTGCCGAACCGGCCAGTGCGTGGTCTTGCTCAGATACAAGACTTGCTTGCTGATGCCATGGTTGGCGGCGGGATCGGTAACATCGAGCTCGAGCCGATCCGTGGGTTGTCCCATCAAGATCCCTCCGTCCACTTGTGTCAGCTTCCCGGGTACGGTCGCGTACGTTTCGACGATGTTCTGCAGCAAGCCGTCGGGAATGGTGTATCCACGAATCGACGTTGCGCGCGGATCGTGCACGCTGATCTTCAGGTGTATGCCGGCAAGAATTCCGCCTTGATGGCCGCTTACCTGATCTCCGCCGACCCAAACGCCGCCCGAACCCGTGCCGTCGCCCGCCACGATGAGCGTCTTAGCATAGTGGGGTTTCATGAAATAGTAGTCGTACGTTCGATCCTGCACGCGGCTGCCCAGAGTTTCGTGTGAGTGCAGCGTGTACGTGTAATCGCTCACGGAAGCGAATGCGGCGCGAAACGCGTCGATTGCCGGTGCTGAGTTCGCCGCGCGGGTTACACTCGTTGCCAAGACTGCTGCCAATGCGACAAGAGCCACGGATATGAAGCGTTTATGAACCATAATTCCCCAAACCTCTATTGCGGTTGTGTGAGAATCGTGCCGTGCTTACCTTCGACGCCGATCAAGACGTCGCACTTCGCATCGGCTGCGATTTCCTCGATGGTCCGGTTCAACGGCGCCCCCGCATATTTCCCCTCGCGGTGGTCGCCGACTACCAGTAGATTTGCCTGTTCGCGCTTGGCGATGTCGAGTACTGCCTGTTTGGTCGACCGCGCCTTGACGATCTCGGTTCGTATGGTGATTCCGTTGTTCTTGGCGATCGTCTCGGCCGCGCCGAGCGCGTCGAGAGCTTCGCGCTCTTCGAGCGGCATCTCGGCATCGGGAGGCAGCGTGTACGGCATCTCGATCACGTATATCGCCAGCAGCTCCGACCGTTCTCCCCGCGCAAGCCGCGCCGCGAGAGCCATCATATGACGGGATGTGATCTCGGGCGTGAAGACGACGACGATCGAACCCGCCATCCGGTGAAGTCCCTCCTGCGCCTCTTTCGCCTCTTTTTCGACTTTTGTCGCGGGGAGGTGGAGCATCCACCAGAACGTGCAGGCAATCACTACCGCGAGAAACAGGGCGGCGGCGGCTCCGACTGCGGTCGGCGTTACCGCGTCCGTCATCAGCGCATGTCCTTCGTGCGGCGAATCAGCCAGAGGCGATGGACGCCCAGCGCGATCATCGCGGCGCCGAGAACGACTCCCGGAACGATGCGAAACCCGGCCTGTGGCGCGAAGGCTGCAAGCCGTACCAAGACGATCGCTCCGAAGAGAACGTATGCAGCGGACATGATGCCACGGAACAACAGCATCGCTACATCGAACCGTTGGCCATGCCGGCCTTCTTGAGATTCTCCGTGTATTCATCCAAGAGTTCTAGGTCGCCGGACGCGCGCAAGATCTCTGTTTGGTGCTTTCGCCAATCGTGCTTCTGCGAATGCAGGTACGGAAGGCACCGGTGCCGCCGGTAAACGAGATAGAGAATGACGCCGAGCACGAGCCACGAAGGGCCTGCGACTCGCCCGATCGGATGCGTCCAGAGCGTGAAGACCAAGATCGAGAAGATACCGATGAAACCGACGATGCCGACGATCGGGATGCCGGTCGCGGCGCCGCGGAACCGTACGGGAATGTTGAGCGGTATTTTGAATTTACGCGGACTGTGTGGATCCACGAGCCGTAGCGCGATCAGCGCGATGAAAACGAACGAATAACTCGTTGCCGCACCGAATGCATAAAGGTCGGCGAGAAAATCGAGCCCGCTCTCGCCGTGGAAGACGCGCGCGTAGAACGACATCGCGGCTGGAGCGAGCGACGGAAGCGCTGCAAAGATCAGTGTTAAGACAGCGAGACCGCAGAAGGCGACGAGCGAGACGGTCGGGGTGCGGAAGCGGGCGTGAACGCGCTGGAAAAGCGAGGGGAGCAGATCAGAGCGGCTCATCGAGTATGCGATGCGCGAGCTTCCGAAGACGCCGGAATTCGACGAGATGAGCAGCAAGATCGCACCAAGCACCGGTACGTAGAAGGCGGCAAACGCGCCCCAGTACGGCACTTGCGCCGCGAGCAGTGCGACGGCTTTGCCTTGGTTGTCGGAGTTGAACGGAAATACTTGCCAGAATTGCAGATGCGCGCCGTGGCTGCCGATAATCGGATGCCACGGCTGCATGCCGAGCGCGAGATTCGAATAGGCTAGCGCGAAGATCAAAATCGTCAGGATCAACGCTACGGAGGTGCGCGGGATGATGGAGGCTGGCCTGTAGGTTTCCTGAGCGGCCTGCGAAATCGACTCGAGACCGACGAACGAGATGATCGCCAGCGACGTACCGAGCATCAGGTGATACGGAGTAGGCCAACTGACAGTCATATTGTGGACGAGGAGATCGGGGCGGAACGCAAAGAGAAAGCCAAAGCAGAGGATGCACGTTTCGCTGAGGACGTCGAGCGCCGAGACGACGCCGTTGAATGCAGTGCTCTCGCGTACGCCGATGATGTTGAGCACGCAGAGTCCGACGATCAGAAAGAGGACGGCGAGAAAATGTGCCCACGGATGCGCCGATCCGAGAAGCACTGGAAACAGCTGGCTCGAATAATCGATGCAGCTCCAGGCGAAGAGCGTGATATCGATCGTGAAATCGAGCAGCACGGCCCAGCCTGCGATGAACCCGAAGAGATCGCCCAGCCCGCGAAGCACGAAGTAGGGTCCGCCGCCGGCGGACGGATAGGCGGCAGCCAGCTCCGTGTATGCGAGGCCGATGCAGACGTACACGATACCGGCGAAGAGAAACGCAACGTTGGAAGCGCCGGCCGCTGCAGCGAGCACGAGCCCGAGACCGATAAAGATGTCGGCGCCTACGTCTGAGTATCCCCACGAGAAGGAACCC
>JAKAPO010000225.1 GCA_021807065.1 bacterium | reverse complement strand
GTGTTTCTGATATTCTCAACATGTAGTTGAGGTACAAGTCTCGGGTTATGATTTGGAAGAAGAGCATCTCGGCAAGGCTCGGCCTGGCCGCAGGCGCGACAGCGATCGCGCTACTGCTTGGCGGTACGGCGGCATCTGCTCAACCGAGCTATGCAGTGCGCGAGCAGTCGATCAAGGGCGTCGTGAACTCGTACGATGGCCGATATAACCTCTACGTCCGAGACCGGCACGGTTACCTCGATCACGTGCTCCTGCATCAAGGCACGATCATCATTCCAACCGGCTTGCGGCTGGAGAGCGGCATGCGCGTCACCGTGTACGGCCATCCGGAAGGCAGGGTTTTCGCGGCGCAAGAGATCGACACGCCGTACCACTACGTACCACCCATTGATTACTACCCGTACGGTTATCCGTGGTCCTATGGTCCGTGGGGGCCGCAACCGTGGGGATGGTGGGGCGGCTTCGGTGGGGACTGGGACGACGGGTGCTGCGAATAACTACATCCAGATCTTCGTATACGGCGATCGAACGTGATTTGCCGTGCGCTCCGCGTACGGCGCATAACGCAGTATAGCCGCTAGGGCCGCGTTTGGGTGCGGAGCAAATCGACCGCCCGCCACAGCCGAACGGAAAACCGGCAATCTCCGTTCCGGTTATCACCGCACAGGTAACGCCGTCGGCGAGCAGCATCGCCCATGCCGTATCGTTGCCTGAAGGATTGCGGGCCAGCGGTGCGCGCAGCGCGATGATGATACCTTCGTTCCTCACTAGGTCGAGCGGGCACGCAACGCGTCGGGAGCCCGTGGTAAAGCACGGGTCGTAGATGTTGTTTCCGACCATGCATCGATAAGCATCGGCGCGCGATACCGAAATGGATTGCGTCCAGCAGTTGCCGCGGCGAAGCGTAGCGGTAACCCGCATGCCCGCAGGGTGATACTTGACCACCATGGTCGAGCCGGACGCTGGAAGGCCCGCGAACGCGAAAGCGCAGCTGAGCGCGATCGCAACAGAGGATCGAGTAATGCTCATTACCGAGACTTCGCAGCGGCCGGGTGTTTCCCCGGCATGCGTCCAAGAGGGAAATCGATGGGCAAGTGGCGGAATGGCAGACGCGCTGGATTTAGGTTCCAGTGGGGTAACCCGTCAGAGTTCAAGTCTCTGCTTGCCCAGGATTATCGCGAACGAGCTCCGGAGTCAGGAGGCGTAGGGCGAGGAACTCAGCAGGAAGCGAGCCAGGAGGGCGAGCAACGAGCGGCTCCGAGATGAACGGACCTCATCCCGAGAGAGCATCGTGCGGAAGTAGCTCAGCGGTAGAGCATCGCCTTGCCAAGGCGAGGGTCGCGAGTTCGAATCTCGTCTTCCGCTAATGGATCCCCTAATAGATCCCCAAAGAAATGCCACGATCTCCTGGAGACCCCAAAAAGCTTAACCGGCGCTACGGTGCAAGCACCTGCGCGCGCCCATCGGCAAAGCCGACGGGATCCCCAAAAAGCAATAGATGAGTTCACAGACGACATCAACATTAACGCGCCTTGCGCCGACGCAGGTAGAGCTTGAGATTCCGCTTGCGCCCGACGAAGTCGAGGCGGCACAGCGGCGGGCCTTCGTACGCTTGGTCCGAAAGGTCAAGCTTCCCGGCTTTCGGCCCGGAAAAGTGCCGCGACATCTCTTCGAGCAGACCTATGGCAGGGATGTCATCGAGAGCGAGGCGCTCGACGATCTCGCGCCTGTCGCGTACGAGCGCGCCGTGCGGGAGCACGATCTCGATCCGCTGGGTAGTCCGCAGATCCACGTCATCCCTCAGGAAGAAGGCAAACCGCGGCGACTGCGGGCTACGGTCGAGGTGCGGCCGCAGTTCACTCTTCCGAAGTACAGGGGCGTTGCTGTAGACGTACCCGCGCAACCGGTGACGGATGCCGACGTCGAGCGCAGCCTCGCAGCGCTGGCTCGCGAGCGCGCCACGCTGGTGCCGGTCGACCGCGCCGCACGGTTGGGCGATGTCGTCACGATCGACTACGAGGGGCGCATCGAAGGCGTTGTACTCGAGGGTGCGACGGCCAAGGCGCACGAGACCGAATTGCTGGAAGAGCATTTCATTCCCGGCTTTGCCGCAAATATCGCGGGCATGCGAGCGGGAGAAAGCAAGAACTTCGATCTCACATTTCCGCCGGAGTATCCTCACCACGAGCATGCTGGCAAGGCGGCGACGTTCTCGGTCACGATGCACGAGGTGAAAGAGGTGGAGCTCCCGGCAATTGACGATGAGTTCGCTAAGACCGCATCCGCAAGCGAGACGCTTGATGAATTGAAGGCGGAGATGCGCAAACGCCTCGAGAGCCTTGCCAATGCTCAGCGCAGACGCGCGACGGCGAACGCACTCGTAGAACGGCTACTCGCCCAGACGGAAATTCCCATTCCTGACGGCCTCATCGATCGCGAGGTTGAATCGATGATGGCGGAGACGCGACACGATGCAACAGTTCCGGAAAGCGAGCTGCGCGAACGGTACCGCCACGATGCAATCAAGCGCGCCAAGGGAACGTTCCTCATTGAGGCGATCGCGAAGGCCGAGGGGATCGAGGCGACGCCCGAAGACGTTCGCGAAGAGATCGCCGCTCTTGCCAGGCGCTACGGAGTCGCGCCCGAACGGATGCGCGACGCTCTGAAGAAGCGGCTGGAATCCATTAAGGCTGGCATCGTTCGTACGAAGACGCTCGAGCTGCTCGTCGACAGCGCCGAAATGTAGAAGGCAACCGTTCACGGCGCGTGATAGTTTGATGAAGCGCCGACGCGCGAGGGCGCGCTAGAATATAATCACTGGTAAGGGAACCTCGGGGACCCCGCCAAGCGGGGCGCAGAGGTGCGGGAGCACCGGAGTGCCCTCTAAAAATAGAGGGGTCCCCGAAAGTACGAAGCATTTTTGGGGGAGTATGGGACACCTGGTGCCGATGGTCGTGGAACAGACCGCTCGCGGAGAGCGCGCCTATGACATTTATTCGCGCCTGCTCAAAGACCGGATCGTCTTCGTCGGAGGACCGCTCGACGATCACCTCGCAAGCCTCGTGATCGCGCAGATGCTTTTTTTGGAAAAGGAAGATCCTGACAAAGACATCGACATGTACATCAACTCGCCCGGCGGCAGCGTCACAGCAGGCCTCGCGATCTACGACGCGATGCGTTTCATCAAGCCGGACGTCGCGACGATTTGCATGGGTATGGCCGCATCGATGGGCTCCGTGCTCCTAACTGGCGGGGCAAAAGGGAAGCGCTACGCACTGCCGCATTCCAAGATTCTCATTCACCAGCCCTGGGTCTCCCAGATTGGCGGCCAAGCGACCGACGTGGAGATCGCCGCCCGAGATTTGGTGGCAACCCGCCAAACCATCGCCAAAATCTACGAGGCCACGACCGGCAAATCACTGGAGCAGGTCCTCAAGGACATCGACCGCGACTACTATATGGCCGCCGACGAGGCCAAAGACTACGGGATTATCGACCACATCATCGAAAATCGTGGGGTGATGCCCACTCCGGCCTAGGCCGGTCACCACGCCCGGGGGAACCGATGTTTCGTTTCGGAGACGACAAGGGTCAACTGAAGTGCAGTTTCTGCGGCAAGTCGCAGGAACAAGTCCGTAAACTCATCGCCGGCCCGGGCGTCTACATCTGCGATGAGTGCATCGAGCTCTGCAACGAGATTATCGAAGAAGAGCTCTATAAAAACGTCGACGAGAACCTTCGGCTTCGCAACGTTCCGAAACCAAAAGAGATCAACCACATCCTCAATCAATATGTGATCGGACAGGAGCGCGCCAAGAAAGCACTCGCGGTCGCGGTCTACAATCATTACAAGCGCATCAACGCCGGCAACATGGCCGACGACGTCGAGTTGCAGAAGTCGAACATCTTGCTCGTCGGCCCGACCGGCTCGGGTAAAACCTATCTCGCACAGACCCTCGCGAAAATCCTCGACGTTCCGCTCGCGATGGCCGATGCGACCTCGCTGACCGAGGCCGGATACGTCGGTGAGGACGTCGAGAACATTCTGCTGAAGTTGATTCAATCGGCGGACTACGACGTCAAACGCGCGGAGAAGGGCATCGTTTACATCTACGAGTTCGACAAGACCGCGCGCAAGAGCGTTAATCCATCGATTACACGCGACGTTTCCG
>JAKAPO010000224.1:722-4172 GCA_021807065.1 bacterium | reverse complement strand
CCCCGGGGGTCGAGGGCCGCCTCGCAGGCGTTCCCGCGCTGGACGACGCCGGAGACGTGGAAGAAGCGCACGAAAACGACCGGCGATACGTTTATTAGTGCGGTGTCGGTCAGACCACGGCACCGTTGACTTGTCAAGTGGAACTCTGTATGATGCAACGCACGATGTTCGCGCGCTTTTCGCCGGCACCGGCTCCTACACCGCATCGGAGGATGCCGGTAAGGTAGCGCGCGTAAACGTCGATAGAGGAGAGACGTCGCCGCCCTTACGGGGGCGGCATTTTTGTTACGAAAGCGAGGTCTTGAGAAGAATGAACGTCGGCATATTGGGACTGGGCACGCTCGGGCGCACGCTCGCGCTAGGGCTGCGCGAGCACGGGCACGTCACCACGCTGGGAGCGACGACACGCACGCCGCGCGAAGCGCCGCCCGAACTCGCGCACGTGCAGATCTTCGCCTCGAACGTGGAGCTGGCGCGATGGAGCGACGTTCTCTTTCTCTGCGTCAAGCCGTTCCAGATGGAAAGCGTGCTGCGCGAGATCGCGCCCGAGCTGCGCGAAGGGTTGCTCTTGATTTCGAACGCTGCATCGGTGCGAATCGAGCAACTCGGCAAATGGGCGCAATGGCGGCTTCCCATCGTACGAGCGATGCCTAACATGCCGTGCCGCATCGGTGCGGGCATGACCGTGCTCACTGCCGGTAGCGATGTCTCCGATGAAGAACTCTCGCTCGCACGCTCGCTGTTCGAGGTGCTCGGCCGCGTGGCGATCGTCGAGGAGAACCTGATGGATGCGGCGACGGGCCTCTCGGCATGCGGCCCGGCGTACGTCTACCTCATCGTTGAGGCGATGAGCGAGGCCGGCGTGAAGCTTGGCATTCCGCGCAAGACGGCAACGCTGCTCGCCGCGCAGGCGCTCTACGGCTCCGCCAAACTCGTGCTGGAGAGCAATCTGCATCCGGCGGCGCTGAAAGACGAAGTAACGACACCGGCAGGCTGCACGGTCGACGCGCTCACGGTGCTCGAGGAGGGGAGGATGCGCAGCACGCTACTCAACGCAGTCGTCGCCGCCGCATCGCGCAGCGCAGAACTTTCAGCGTAAGCTCGTAAAAACAGACTGAATCTGGTAATCTTGCTGTCGGGCCCTGACGCAGCACGCCAAAACACTCGACATCGCATCTCGATCAAGCGAAGCAAGCGGGAATGAGCCTCCATCGCTGTCATCCCGAGCGAGCGAAGCGCGCGAGCGCGAGCGACGTCGAGGGAAGCGCCTCACAGGCATTGCATTAGGCCGGGCATGACCTCCGCTCTCTCCCACCTGGAGTGTTCCAAGTGCGCTGCGCGCTACGATGCCGACGCGATTGCGCACCTGTGCGCGTGCGGTGCTCCGCTGCTGGTACGGTACGACCTCGAGCGAGCCGCGCGAACGCTGACGCGCGAAGCGCTTGCATCGCGCGAGCCCACGATGTGGCGATATGAGGAACTCTTGCCGCTCCGGGAGCTCACGAAGCGCGTCTCGTTGCACGAACAGATGACGCCGCTCGTGAGGATGCGACGCGTCGGGCGCGAGCTTGGGATAGAGGCGCTGTTCGTCAAGGACGAGAGCACGCTGCCGACGGGAACGTTCAAGGCACGAGGCGCTGCGGTCGGGGTCTCGCGCGCAAAGGAACTGGGCGTGAGAGCCTTCGCGATGCCGACCAACGGGAATGCCGGCGCGGCGTGGGCCGCGTACGCTGCGCGTGCCGGTATCGAGGCTCACGTCGTGATGCCCGTAAGCGCTCTGGAAATCAACCGCGTGGAGTGCACGATGGCGGGCGCACAGCTGACGCTCGTGAACGGTCTCATCGGCGATGCCGGGCAGATCGTTGCAAGGGAAGTTGCAGAACACGGATTCTACGATGCCTCCACGTTAAAAGAGCCTTACCGCATCGAAGGAAAGAAGACGATGGGCCTTGAGCTCGCCGAGCAGTTCGATTGGAACGTTCCCGACGTCATCATCTATCCCGCCGGCGGAGGCGTCGGCCTGATCGGCATGCACAAAGCATTGCACGAGCTGCAAGCGCTAGGATTGATTGCAGATCGTATGCCACGCTTCGTCGCGGTGCAAGCCGAAGGCTGCGCGCCGATCGTCGAGGCGTGGAAGGCGCGTCGCAGCGAATCCACGCCCTGGAACAACGCTCAGACCGTCGCGTTCGGCATCAACGTCCCCAAAGCACTCGGCGATTTTCTGGTGCTCGCCGCGCTCTACGAGACTGGTGGCGCTGCACTCGCCGTGAGCGACAGGGAGCTGCTCGAGGTGCAAAGCGTAGTAGGTGCGCGCGAGGGGCTCTTCATCTGTCCCGAGGGTGCGGCTACGGTTGCGGCTGCGAAACGCCTGCGCGAGCAGTGCTGGATCGCAGCCGGCGAGCGGGTGGTCGTGATCAACACCGGCACCGGCCTCAAGTATTCAGGCGTGGTGCGTTCGTGAGGCGCTTCCGTCGACGTCGCGCACGCTCACGCGTGTGCTCGCTCGGATGACGAGATTGGCGCTAGCGTATTTCGCTCGCCCGGGATGACAAAAAGCGGTAAACGAGCAAACCGAAAATCGCGACGACGACTGCCTGTACGACCGGTTGAAGCCACGCGGCCCGACCGAGCGAGCCGACGACGAGCGAGATCGAGAACCACGTCGAGAACGCCATGATCGCGATGCCGAGAAGCACGCGCCAAGGCGGAACCGGACGTTCGAAACGCAGCAACCCTAACCCGATGAGGAAGAAGACGACCATCACCGAGAGCACGCGCAGGCTAACCCCAAAAACGTAGCCCGTGAAGAGTGACTCGACGAGCGCGAGCGATCCGAGGAGCGCGCTGAGCGTCAGCGCGAGCACGGGCGTCTGAAAACGCTCGTGCGTGGCCGCAAAGGATCGAGGCAACACACCGTCCTGCGCCCAGGCATAGATCCAGCGCGACTGCCCGAGAAAGAGCGGCAGAAACGTCTTCACGACGATGATCGCGACGAAGACGTTCATCAGCGAGGAGAGCCAGCCGGGCATAACGAGCCCCAGCAATCCGACACTGGTGGTGTACGTCGTGTACTTGAACGCAGCAAGGCCGGCAATGTCCTGCCACGGTACCGCGTGATAGATCGCAAACGTGAAGAGCGTGTACACCGTCGTGACGATACAGACGGCAAGCAGCACGCCGCGCGAGAGGGACCTGCGCTCATCGAGGACTTCCCCTCCGGTCTGCGTCGCAGTCGACAGACCGAGATATCCGAAGAACAGCACCGGAAGCGCTGAGCCGAGCGCTACGCGCCAACTCACGCCGTGCACCGGCGCGGCCGAACGTACGTAGGCAGCGACAAGGTGCAGGCGCGTAAGAAGCGCGGTTTCGAACCACTCCGGCGGCGTCGCGAAGCCGTATCCGATCACGATCGCTGCAACGCAGAGGACGAACGCCATCGCGGTAACC
>JAKAPO010000224.1:0-712 GCA_021807065.1 bacterium | reverse complement strand
GTCACCGCGAGCACCGCCGCGAGACGAATGCCACGCACGTGAATCAGCCAGACTCCCCACAAGAGCGCGAGGCCGCAGAGCAGCGTTCCCGGCGTCGAGCTGAGGAACTGCGCTGCATCGTCGAAACGGAGCGATGAGCACGCGTTCGCCAAAAATCGCGGCGCCACGTATGCGAGCGTCCCGAGTGCTCCCGTCATGCCGAACCAGGCGAGGAGCGTCGCCAGGAAGGCGCTTTGACGCCCGACCGCGGCGCGGATGATGACGTACTCTCCGCCGGCGCCGATCAAGCCCGCTGCAAAGAAGTAGCGGTAGGCGACGACCGTGAGCAGTGTAATGCTGCCGCCCACGATCATGAGCCACGGCACCAAATCCCCGACGCCGGGCGAGGTTGCCTGAATCTGCGTCGAGACGAAGAAGAGGCCGGCCGCGATTTCATTCGTTACGCCGAATGCAACGACGGACCAGATTCCGAGGACGCGCTTGAGCGACAGCCTTTGCCTACGAGATTTCCGACTGCGCCTCGATCGCCGCTCGGTACTCGATCACATGATCGACGAGTTCGCTCGCGAAGAAATCAAGTGTTTCATCTCTGGGTGATTCGATGAGTTCGTCGCGGATAAACTGCTCGACAAGTACGCGAGCCCGGCGGAACGTGATGGATTGTCCTGCCTCGGCTAGTGATTGCGCAGTCTCCTTGATACGAGCCCACACC
>JAKAPO010000012.1 GCA_021807065.1 bacterium | reverse complement strand
GGGTGACCCACTCGAGATTCAAATCCGTACGCGCGAGATGCACCGTACCAGTGAGTATGGCATCGCGGCGCACTGGCGATACAAAGAGGGCGGCAAGCAGGATCAGTTCGAGAACAAGCTCTCGTGGCTGCGAGCGCTGCTCGAGTGGCAGAAGGACATGCGCGACTCGCGCATGTTCATGGAAAATCTGAAACTCGATCTTTTCGACTCGCAGGTCTTCGTCTTCTCGCCGCGCGGCGACGTCTACTCGATGCCGGGAGGAGGCTCGCCGCTCGATTTTGCGTATGCCGTGCACACCGACGTCGGCAATCATTGCGTCGGTGCAAAAGTCAACGGGCGCATCGTGCCGCTCGATTATCAACTCCAGAACGGGGACATCTGCGAGATCCTCGTCAACAAAGCCAGCGGGCGTCCGTCGCTCGACTGGCTTTCGCTCGTCAAGACGTCGAGCGCGAAGCACAAGATCAAGCAGTGGTTCCGGCGCGAGCGCCGCTCGGAGAACGTGCTCTCGGGCCAAGAGGCGCTCGAAGCCGAGTTGGTACGCCACCAGGTACGCCTCGATGCCGTCGGTGGCGAGGTGCTCGAGCGCATCGCCAAACGTATGAACTACGGCTCGGCGGCGGATCTCTTCGCCGCAATCGGCTTCGGTGACGTCTCGCTGCAAACCGTTGTAAAGCGGCTGCGCGACGATCTTCGCGCCGACAACGTCGTCGACCTCACCCGCGTCAGCCGTAAGCCGCCGGCGCGCCGCGCGGCAGGCGGCGGCAGCGGCGTGCGTATCGCCGGCGTCGAAGACGTGCTCGTCCGCCTCTCAAAATGTTGCTCGCCCGTACCCGGCGATCCAATCATCGGCTACGTCACGATCGGCCGCGGCGTAAGCGTCCATCGTGCCGACTGTCCCAACGTCGCGTACATGACCGCAACAGCCGAGCGAATTTTGCAGGCGCAGTGGAGCGGCCAGAACGAGACGACGCACGCCGTCGACATCGAGGTCGAAGCCGGTGACCGGCCACAGTTGCTGCAAGACATCATGGCGATTTTCGCCGAGCGAAAGACTCAGGTGAGCTCTGTGACCGCGCGCGTACGCCGCGACGACGTCGCGGTAGCGAGCCTCACCGTGCAGATTCGCGATCTCGACCACTTGCACACTTTGCTCACGCGCCTCGAGCGCTTGAACGGCGTGCGGCGCGTCTATCGCGTAACCAAGCGCGAGCGTACGCAGACTTCGTGAGCGCCCGGCCCTGACGATCCAGACGCTGCTTCCCGAGGGCGCCGCGTTCGCTGCGGGCGTCATGAACGCAGCGGCAGGAGGGGGAACGTTCCTTTCGTTTCCGGCACTGATCGCCGCCGGCGTCTTGCCGATTCCCGCAAATGCCACGAATGCCGCCGCTCTCTGGGTCGGAAACCTCGGTGGGGCGCGTGGCTACCGCTCGGAGCTGCGCGAGCAGCGCGCGCTCATCGCACCGGTGCTCGTCGTGAGCCTCGCCGGCGGCTTCGTCGGCGCTATCCTTTTGATCCATACGCCTGCGCACCTGTTCGAGCGGATGATTCCGTGGCTGTTGCTCTTCGCGACCATCGTCTTTGCGGCGAGCCCACTGCTCGTGCGCCGAGACCGGGCGCGCCCGAGGCACGCGGTCTGGCAGTTGATCGCGCAGTTTCTCGTTGCGGTATACGGAGGATACTTCGGAGCCGGCATGGGCATCCTGATGCTCGCGATCCTTTCGTTCACGGGGTTCCCCAGCTTCAATGCGGCCAACGCGGTGAAGAATCTCCTGTCGGTCGCGATCAACGGCATCGCCCTGGTACCGTTCATCTTCGCACGCCTGATCGACTGGCGCTTCGCGTTGCCGATGGCGGTCGTCGCGCTTATCGGCGGATACGGCGGCGTTCGGGTCTTGCGCAGGGTGCCGAGTGCATACGCTCGAGCCGTGGTGATCGTCATTGGAATCGCCATGACCATCGTGTTTTTTAGAACGTGATCTACATCGTACTTGCCGCAGGCGTCTCGCGCCGGATGGGGTTCGCGAAAGTCTTCGCGCCGCTGCCCGACGAAGGCGTAACGCCGCTCGAGCGCATCGCCGCGTTCCTGGATGGCAGAGAATGGATTGCGGTCGTTCCTTCCGCGCATCGTGATGCGGCCACGCGCATGGCGGCGCATGCGCGTCTTGCCATGAACGATTCCCCCGCACGAGGAATGACGCACTCGCTACGCTGCGGGCTCGAGTTCGTGGACGCCGCCTCTTCGTTCGGCGTTCTCCTCGGCGACAAACCGTTCCTGAAGCCTGCGACCCTCGATCGGATGGAAACCGAGTTCGCCGGGTTCGACGTCGCCTATCCGGTTTCGGTGAAGGACGTCCCCGGTCACCCGGTGCTCTTCTCGCCGCGCGTCCGCGAGATTCTTTCGCGATTACCTGACGGCGATGCGCTGGCGCAGCTCCGCGACCATCCGTCGTTGCGCCGCAGTGCGGTGCGAATCGACGATCCCGGGGCATTTCTCGATCTCGACGAGCCGGCCCAATGGAAAGCGGTACGCGATGCGTGAGGTCTACGGTATCATCGCACGACGGTTACGGGACGGCGTGGCGTTTGTTGCGGCCACGCTCGTCGCATCGCGCGGCGCGAAAGCGTCGGCTATCGGCACGACGCTCGTCGTCGACGCCGACGGGTCGTTCGTCGGCGACATCGGTGCGGGATGTCACGAGGGTGAGATCGTCGAGTGCGCGACGGCGATGCAGGTGCGCGGCGAACGCGTGTCCCGGCTGCTCACGTTCGACGTCGATGATGAAATACTCGCTGGAAGCGGCTGCGGCGCCTCTCTCGACGTCGTGGTCTGGCGCCCGGGTGCGGATTTCGAAGCGACGGCGCGAACGATCGCCGCGGGCGATCGCGATGCCGCGTTCTCGCTCGAGGGGATCCGCATTGCGATCCCGGGAAAATCACGGCTCGTGATCGTCGGCTCAACCGCACTTGCGGCCGAGGTCGCGAAACTCGCGCAGGCGTGCGATTACGCCGTCACGATCGTCGATCCGCGGGCGGCTTTTGCAACGCGTGCGCGCCAGCCCGCCGCCGATAACCTCATCGTCGCCTGGCCCGACGACGCGGTGGCGGAGAAGAGCATGCGCGAAGCGTCCGCTATCGCGATCCTATCGCATGATGTGAAGATCGACATGCCGGCGCTGCGAGCGGCACTAGCGACCGGTGCGCGCTACATCGGGCTCTTAGGGAATCGTCGCGTGCAAGCCTCACGGCGTGCAACGCTGCGCGAAGAAGGATTCAGCGACGTGCAGCTCGCGCGGATTCGGGGCCCAGCAGGACTCGATCTCGGAGGGACGACCGAGGGGCAAACCGCCGTCTCGATTCTGGCGGAAATCCTCGCTGTGGAACGAGACCGCTCGGGCGAGCCGCTCTCCGCTTGCCGGGGCCCCATTCACTAACAGGCTGCCTCACCACGACGCAAGTGGAAGACCCGCGAAAGGCAAGATCTCCTATGCGGGAGTGGCTCGCTCGCGCTCGGGCGGCATGCCGGCTTCGGGGGGCCAGTTGGCGGCGGTGATCCTCTCCGGCGCGAAGGCCATGTAGACGATCGGAATCAGCAGCAGCGTCAGGACGAGCGAGCTGAGCACGCCGCCGATGACGACGATGCCGAGCGGAGCGCGCGTCGACGAGCCGGGTTCGAGAGCGAGGGCGAGCGGAATCATTGCCGCGACGATTGAGAAGCTGGTCATCACGATCGGCCGAAACCGCGTGAAGGCACTCTCTTTGATTGCGGCAAGCTTATCGCGTCCTCGTACCCGTAAGGTGTTCGCGTAGTCGACGAGCAGGATGCCGTTCTTCGTCGAGATGCCGATGAGCAGAATCGTGCCGATGAGCGAGAAAAGGTTGAGCGTCTGGTGCGTGATGACCAGCGCGCCGATCGCTCCAACCGCGGCGACCGGTACGGAGAAGATGATGATGAAAGGTGTGCTGTAACTGTTATAGAGCGCGACCATCAGCAGGAACACGAGGATAACCGAGATCGCCATCGCCGCACCCATGCCGAACATGACTTGGTTCATGAAATCCTGCTGGCCGAGCGGCGCGGGGCGGACGAGGACGTTCGGCGGCAGATGCAGAGACGGGAGGCGCTTGAGGAACCCGCTCTGCACGTTCCCTAGTGACGATCCAGGCGCCACGTTGGCGTCGACGTGAATCACGGTTAACCGGTTCGTACGCGTGATGAACGGCGGCGTCGGCGTCCACGCGAAAGAGGCAAAGTCGCCGAGGTGCACGATGGCGCCGTTGGTGGCGCGTATAGGAATGGCTGCCAAGTTTGCAAGACTCGTCTGGTCCGATGCCGGGTAGATGACCTGTACTTGCTCTAGACCCTGCGGCGTCTCAAATTGCGTCGCGACGTCACCGCCGAAAGCGGCTCCCGCGGCGGCGGCGGCAGTGCCGAGGTCGACGTCGAGAGCCTGCGCTTTTTGGCGATTGAAGATGACCGAAACTTCAGGCGCGAGCGCCGACGCCGAGCTGTTCACGCTCGTCGCGCCGGGTATCGTTCGGAGCAGGGCGAGGACCTTTTGCGCGTACGGCGTCGGGTCGCCGCCGGTGAGATCCGAAACGAGGAAGTCGATCGGCTGTGCGTTGCCGCCGCCGGTGCCTGAAGACGGGATGACCGCAGCGAGGACATCGCTCGGAAGCACTTTACGGGCCATGGCGCGGAACTGCCCAACCCAGTAATCGGTCGAGTGCCTGCGATTGTCCAGAAGAAAGATATGAATCTGCGCGACGTCGGGCTGAACGACAAATCCGCCAAACGATGCGGAGTACGCACCTGCGACGGTCGTCTCGTGCTGGACGTCGGGCGCCTTGTCGATGAGGTTCTCGAGCTTGTACGTCATGTTGCGGACTTGTTCGATCGGCGTGCCTTCGGGGTAGTTCAATTGAACGAAGATTTCGCCGCGATCGACCGGGGGAATAAACGTCTCGCCGACGACGCCGAGCGGTACGAGCGCCAACGCGAAGATGAAGCTCGCAAAGCAACCGACAACGACGACGGTACGATGCTCGAACGCCCACGGTAGCGCTTTATGGGCGTACCAACTCCGCACGGTGTCGAATCCGCGGCCGAACGCCTCGACGACGCCCCACGGCTTCCAATGCGATTTGAGCGCCCACAGGCCGGCGAGCGTCGGTGTCACTGTGAATGAGACGAACAGCGACGTGAGCGTCGAGATTACGATGACCAGACCGAACTCGTAGAGGAACTTGCCAACTTGTCCCTGGATGAATGCGATCGGCAAGAAGACGACCACGTCCACGAGCGTGATGACGACGGCAGCCGCCCCGATCTCCATACGGCCTTCGTAGGCGGCGTCTTCGGGCGACTGCTTCAGCTCTCGAAAATGGCGTTCGATGTTCTCGAGCACGACGGTGGAGTCGTCGACCAAGATGCCGATGACCAGCGTCATCGCGAGCATCGAGATCATGTCGATGGTCATGCCGGTCAGCTTCATGACCGCTAGGGCGATGGCGAGCGACGTCGGTATCGAGATGCAGACGACGATCGCGCTGCGCCACGAGCGGAGAAAGAACATCATCGCGATCGCGGTGAGCAAGATCGCTTCGAGCAGCGTATGCGTAACGGCGTTGATCTGTTGCTGCGTGAAACGCGAAGCCACGTTGATGACGTCGAAGCGGATCTGCGGGAACTCGCGCTTGAGTTGCGGGAGTTCCCTCAAGAAAGCGTTCGACGCGTCGAGTTCGCTGGCGCCCGCGGCCTTCTGCACCGATAGGAAGAGGCCACGCCGTCCGTTGATGCGGGCGTATTGGAGCTGCGGCTCGTTGCCCTCGACGACGTTTGCGACGTCGCCGATGCGCGTAACTTGGTTCGATGCCGTCCACGGGTCGACGGTTCCCGGCAGCGACGAAAGGCCGCCGCTGTAATTCTCCACCGGTCCCGCCGGCTGCCCCGTACCGGCGGCCGAGCCGCCGGCGGTGATGATCGGCAAGTCCCGAACTTGGGCGAGCGTTTGGATATCGCCGCGTACGTCGATGATCGTTTGTCGCCCGGGCTGGTACGCGTAACCACCCGGGACGCGCAAGTTCTCGGCCGAGATGGTATTGATGACGTCGTTGAGCGTGAGGTTTCGTGCAGCAAGTCTTGCCGGATCGACCTGGACCTCGTAGGCGGGCGTCACCGTTCCGCCGACGTCGGCATAGGCGATACCCGGGATCTGCTGCACCTGCGGCACGATGACGTTGTTGGCGTAGAGCGCCAACTCGCCTGGGGTAAGTTTCGTCGAGAAGAGCGCCAGCGTGACGACGGTCTCCTCCCCGGGGTCGCGGATATTGACCGTTGGCGTCTGCATGTTCGCCGGTAGCTCGCGCTCCGCGGCCTGAACGGCCTTCTCCGTCAAAGCGAGGTCGGTCGCCTCGTCGGAGTTGATCGTGAAGCTCGCCGCAATCCGTGCTTGCCCTTGCTGGACGACGGAGTTGATGTTTTGCAGATCGGTCGTGCCTGCAAGATTCTCTTCAATCGGAGCGACGATATTGTCTCGCATCTCCGTTACCGATGCGCCGCTGTAGTTTGCCGCCACGGTGATCGTCGGTTGCGAAACGTTCGGGAAGAGTTCCTTGACGATCGTCACCAAGGAGAGGATGCCTGCGAAGAGCATCACCGAGACGAGCACGAAGACGAGCGTCGGCCTCTTGAGAAAGAGGCGCGTCAGGTTCATCGCGTCGAGACTCTCTCGCCGTTGCCGACGCTCGAGAGTCCGTTGGTCACGACGCGCGTTCCCGCGGGGACGCCG
Source organism: bacterium (assembly GCA_021807065.1). Classification (GTDB taxonomy): domain Bacteria; phylum Vulcanimicrobiota; class Vulcanimicrobiia; order Vulcanimicrobiales; family Vulcanimicrobiaceae; genus Tyrphobacter. Next base: position 12,700 of record JAKAPO010000012.1, on the reverse strand, counting down.
TCGACGACCGACGTCACGCCGTCGTTCCCTACCTCGGTAACCTGTGCGACGTGAACGACGCTCCGCCGGTCGACGGTCATGATCGTCGTGTGATTCTCGTCGGTAAAGGCCGTTTCGGGAATGAGCATGCCGCGCAGCGGCGGCAAACTCACGGCGGCCTGCACGGTCATGCCAGGGCGCAGTAGTCGCCGAGGGTTTTGCAGCAGGATCTTCACGACGAAATCCGTCGAGCCCGGCACGATCTGGTTGAGCACGCCGGCGACCGTGCCGCGATAGCTCAAGTTGCGGAGATCGCTGACGGTCACGCGCGCCGGCGCGCCGTACGTTATGCGTGCGATCTGCGCTCCGGAGCCGTGGACGATCGCGAAGACCGGATCGACCTGCTGAATCGTGAAAATTTGGCGATTGCCCGGATACTCACCGGGGTTGAGGTTGCGATTTACGACGACGCCGTCGATCGGAGAGACGATCGTCGCCTTTGCGATTTGAACGCGCACTTGTTGCGCCGCGGCGCGAGCCTGCTCGATGGAGGACGCTTGCAGCCCAGCGCCGCCGAGGGAACCGTTTGCCGCGACGTTCGCCCTGTCGGTATCAACGGTCTGCTGATCGTTACGGACGGTCTCCAGTTGGGCGTCGTACGCCTGAGTCGAGATGTATCCTTGGCGGAACAGGGCCCGGTCGCGTGCGAGGTTGTGTGCGTCGGTCTGAAGCGTCGTCTCCGCCTGCCGTAGAGCGTTCTGACCCTGCGAGATGCTGAGGCCGCCTTGATAATAGGCGTGCGAGGCGTTGGCCTCATCGGATGCGAGCTGCGCTTGGAGGTCCGCGGTATCGAGCTGGGCGAGAACCTCACCGCGCCGGACCGCGTCGCCCTCTTGAACGTAAACCTCGTCGGCCGGCTCAACGAGGGTCGTCTGAATCGCGACGTTCTCGTAGGGAGCGATGATACCGGCAAGTTCCGAGAAAGGCTGGATGGTACCGGCTCGGGCAACTGTGGTTGCTACATAGGGCGGAGGCGCCTCCCTACTATGCTGCCTCCCGCAGGCGGTCAAAGCGACGCCGGCAGCCACGAAGATAGGGCTGAGGATCAGACGGTTGCGCAATGATCTACGCATAGTTTTGTAGCGGGTCTTCCTTCGAGGCTGCTGAGAGTGCTAGAGTACGGGGGCTATGCGTGAATACGAGATTACCTATATTCTCCGCTCCGGCCTCGAAGACAGCGAAGCCGAGGAGCGAGCCAACGCCATCGCAGAGATCGTGCGGGGCCAGGGCGGCCAGGTCGGCTCCATCGAGAAGATGGGGAAGAAGCGCTTAGCCTACGAGGTCGGTAGCGCGAAGGACGGTTTCTACGTCGCGATGCGCTTCAGCGCGGAGCCGGCTGCCGCCAAAGAACTTGAAAGGCAGCTCAAGCTGCACGAGGACGTCGTCCGCGAGCTGCTGGTTCGCCTCGACCGCCAGGCGATAGCACAGATGGCGATGGCGGCGCAGGCCTCGGAACCGGAAGTCGCAGAATCCTAGAGGTTTGCAAAGTGCCCGGCCCCTGGCACAACGATCCGCTACGGTACGTGGTACGAGGTTTGTGATTTAGCGAAAGAGAGAGAAACATGGCAGGGTCTTATAACCGCGTCATCTTGGTCGGCAACCTGACTCGCGATCCCGAGATTCGATATACCGCCTCCGGAAAGGCGGTAACGAAGTTCTCGCTCGCGGTCAACAATCCGCGCAACAAAGAAGAGACAACCTTCGTCGACATCGTTGCGTGGGATCGCTTGGGCGAGACGTGCAACACCTATTTGAAAAAAGGGCAGACGACGCTTGTCGAAGGGCGTCTGGTCATACGCTCTTACGACGACAAGGACGGTAACAAGCGCAAGGCCACGGAAGTCGTCATCGACAACATGCAGATGCTTGGCGGACGCAGAGACGGCGCGCCGCCGGGAAGCACCGGCGAAGAAGAGTTCGCCTCCGTCGGATCGCGCGCACCAACGCCCCCGGGCGGCGCCGGTGACGCGTTCGGCGACGACCTCGACGACGAAATCCCGTTCTGACGCTGAAATGCGAGGAAAATCCGAAATGCCGCGACGGCATCAATAACGACAAGCGAAAACGCCCCGTGAGCACGGGGCGTTTTTATCGCTGCATTTCGGAGTCTATCTGCGCCGGCTTCAGACAAGTATGCTTTGTCGCCGAGTAGATATTCGAAAAAGGGGATCGCCACTCCCAAAACCGACCTCGAGCGGGTCGAACACCGCTTGAAATGGGCAAGGGAACATCATGCAAAGCAAGAGTCATGAACAAGAAGGCGAATTCGAAGTCGGGAGCGGAAACGTTTTCGCCGATCTCGGCTTACCCAACCCCGAGGAACGCCAGATCAAAGCCGCTCTCATGCGTGCCGTTAACCACGAAATCAAACACCGCAACATGAACCAAACCGCAGCCGTGGAATTCGTGGGGCTCGCTCAGTCGGACATTTCGCGGATTTCCCGCGGCCAAGGTCGCACGTTCTCGGTGGAGAGACTCACCGAGGTTCTCACGAACCTCGGCGTGGACAGCGAAATCAATATGCACCATGGTACGGGCAAGTGTTAGTGCGCGAACTAGACAATATGGAAGGGCCGGACCGTAAGAAAGTCAGCACCGGCCCCATTCGCGAAAACGTAGGTTGTCGGGATCAGTCGACTCGACAGAGCTACACACGAAAGGGACCGGCTGTGAGCAAGAATACCGCATCTACCCGCCAGCGTGAAGCCGACAAGTTCGTCGGGCTGGACGTCCATAAGGAGACGATTGCCGTGGCCGTCGCGGACCGAGGCATAGCGGCACCTCGCTCGCTGGGAGTGATTCACAATGACCCCGACGAGCTGCGCAAGATGCTGCGTAAGCTCGGTCCGCCCTCGATGCTGCAAGTCTGCTACGAGGCCGGCCCGTGCGGATACGTCGTTTACCGCTTTTTACAGCGGCTCAAGATCGCGTGCACCATCGTCGCGCCCTCGCTGATCCCGCGCAAGCCTGGTGACCGTATCAAAACCGACCGTCGCGACGCCTTGGCGCTGGCACGTTTGCTCCGCAGCGGCGAACTGACCGCCACTTGGGTCCCAGACGAGCAGCACGAGGCGCTGCGCGATTTGGTTCGCGCCCGCGAGGATGCCGTCGAAGACCGGCTGCGCGCACGCCACCGGTTGGGCAAGCTCTTGCTGCGCAACGGGCTCACACCGCCCGCCGGCGTTCGGGCGTGGTCAGGACGCTTTTGTCACTGGCTCGATAGCCTGCGCTGGCAAGACCCTGCCCAAGAGCTGGTCTTCAACGAGTATCGGCACCACCTCGAGGAGATTGGCCAGCGCATCGTGCGTTTGGAGAACGAGCTCGCGGCGCGCGCGCAGAGCTCAGCGCATGCCCAGACCATTGCCGCCTTGCAAGCGATGCGCGGAATCAAGCTCATCACCGCCGTGACGATCGTGAGCGAAGTCGGCGACATCGGCCGGTTTGAAACGCCCCGTCAGTTGATGGCCTACGCTGGGTTGGTACCATCCGAGCATAGCAGCGGCGGACGAACGCGCCGCGGCAACATCACCAAAAACGGCAACGCCCACTTACGGCGCGTGATGGTCGAAGCGGCCTGGCACAGTCGACATCGGCCCGCGCACACGCCACAGCTACGTCAACGTCAGCGCGGAGTGAACCCGCAGGCATGCGCGGTAGCCTGGAATGCGCAGCAACGCTTGTATAAACGGTATTGCCACCTGACCGCGCGGGGCAAGTCTCGCCCGCAAACAGTCGTGGCCGTCGCTCGTGAGATGCTCGGCTTCGTCTGGGCGATCGGCCAGGTTATCAACGCTTCGCACGCACTCGAATCCGCGGCATAACAACAAGGAGGAGGTTGAGGGCATCGATCAGCGGGCGATCTCGAACAACGGCAAGGAGAATCCTCGATCCACACTATGCGCTAAGCTCTGCGAACGCGCGCTACTAGACCGAGGCAGCTCCCCGACGAATCAATGTCATGCGGCTCAAGACCCGCGAATATCAGTCTGATCCACCGTCGAGTACCGCAGGCCGCCCGTTGACCGATGCCCTCAACCCCCCACCATCAACCGACCGAAGGGAGAAACATGCTCAAGAAAACTCGATCCAAACCCCTTGACAAGCACCCTTCCATATCAGTGTTATGAATCATAAATGGCGTTGCTAACGCGGCGGCTTTGTGCTACAATGAATCATGCCGCTTCCTCCAGCTCGGCCACTCAAAATCAAGCCAAAGGTTCGAAGAGAACTCGTCAGGCTTCTATCCAAACCGACCACCGCTCAGCGTACGACGAAGCGAGCGCGTATCGTGCTTGATGCCGCAAAAGGCGTTTCGAACGCCGAGATCGCTCGCAGGATGGGCATCTCGCGCCAACGCGTCGCGGACATTCGGCGGCGCTTTGAGGGGCGTAGCCTTGCGAGCGTTCTGGGTGATGCGCCGGGGCGAGGCCGGCCGCGAGAGATTCGCGATTCAACTGCCGCCAAGATCGTCGAGACGGTGCTCAAAGGTCCTCCGAGGAACGCGACGCACTGGAGTTCGCGAGCGTTGGCCGAACGATTTGGAATCGGAGCAAGCACCGTGCAGCGTATTTTGCGCGCGCACAATCTCAAGCCGCATCGGTGGGAAACGTTCAAGTTCAGCAAGGACCTCGAGTTCGCGGCAAAACTTCGTGATGTCGTCGGCCTGTACATGAATCCGCCCACAAACGCCGTCGTTCTCAGCGTCGATGAAAAGAGCGGAACACAAGCGTTGGAGCGGACCGCTCCGATGCTGCCGATCCGCCCCGGTCTCCCGGCACGGCAAACCCACGACTACCGGCGCAATGGCACGACGACCCTGTTTGCGGCACTCAACACGTTGAGCGGCAAGGTTCTTCAACATTGTCAGCCGCATCATACCCACGTCGAGTTCATCGCGTTCCTCAAGCATATCGACCGCGACGTGCCCAAGCGGCTCGATGTTCACATCATTATGGACAACTACGCTACCCACAAGCACGCGGCCACGCGTGCCTGGCTCGAGCAGCACCCGCGCTTCCACGTTCATTTCACGCCGACCAGCTCCTCATGGCTGAATGCCGTCGAGCGATTCTTTTCCGAAATCACGAGCAAGCGCATTCGGCGTGGCTCGTTTCCGAGCGTTCCTCGTCTCGTCAAGGCGATTGCGGCCTTCGTAGATGAGTACAACGCTCACGCCAAGCCATTCGTTTGGACGAAGTCAGCGAAGACGATCCTTGGCAAGATCAAGAAATGCCACACCATTTATGGTTCATAACACTAGTGTCGTGTTCCATAAATGGTGTTGCTAATATAATGGTTTTATGCTATGATGAATCATGCCGCTTCCTCCAGCTCCGCCATTAAGAATCAAACCGAAAGTTCGAAGAGCACTCGTTGCGTTTCTGTCCAGGCCGACGACTCCCCAGCGAACAACGAAGCGAGCGCGCATCGTGCTTGATGCCGCCAACGGTGTTTCGAATGCCGAGGTTGCACGCAGGATGGGCATATCGCGCCAACGTGTCGCAGATATTCTGCGTCGATTCGAGGAGCGTGGCATCGCGAGCGTTTTAGGCGACGCTCCGGGTCGCGGCAGACCGCGAGAAATTCGCGACTCAGTTGCTACCAAGATCGTCGACGCGGTGCTCAAGGGCCCCCCGAAGCATGCCACGCAATGGAGCTTGCGCGCCTTGGCGGAGCGATACGGCATCGGGATAACGAGCGTACAACGCATTCTGCGCGTCCACAACCTGAAGCCACACCGCTGGGAAACATTTAAGTTCAGCAGGGACCCGGACTTTGCCGCGAAGCTGCGCGACGTTGTGGGTCTCTATATGAATCCACCCGCAAATGCAGTGGTGCTCAGCGTAGATGAGAAGAGCGGCACGCAGGCATTGGAACGAACCGCACCGATGTTACCGATTCGCCCTGGCCTCCCAGCCCGCCAAACGCACGATTACCGGCGCAATGGCACGACGACCTTGTTTGCAGCGCTGAACACGCTTAGTGGCAAGGTCCTTCAGCATTGCCAACCACGCCACACTCACGTCGAGTTCATCGAATTCCTCAAGCGTATCGATCGCAACATACCCAAGCGACTCGACGTTCACATCATCATGGACAACTACGCCACTCACAAGCACGCGGCAACGCGTGCTTGGCTCGACACCCACCCACGATTTCATGTGCATTTCACGCCAACCAGCTCTTCATGGCTCAATGCCATCGAACGATTCTTTTCCGAGATCACGAGCAGACGCATTCGCCGCGGCTCGTTCCCGAGCGTCCGTCGCCTCATCAAGGCAATTGAAGATTTCGTGGAAGACTATAACGCCAACGCAAGGCCGTTCGTCTGGACCAAGTCAGCAAAGACGATCCTTGACAAGATCAAGAAATGTCACGCCATTTATGGAGCACGACACTAGAGTGCAGCGGCCGCTAAGAATTGTCGTTGCCAAGGCCGGGCTCGATGGCCACGACCGCGGTGCGAAAGTGATCGCTCGCGCTCTGCGCGATGCGGGAATGGAAGTCATCTACACCGGGCTGTTTCAGACGCCGGAGCAAATCGTGCAAACCGCCATTCAAGAAGATGCAGACGGCATCGGGCTGTCGATCCTTTCGGGCGCACACATGACGCTCTTCCCGCTCGTACTCGAGCAGTTGAAGGCGCAGGGCGCGGAAGACATCGTTTTTTTCGGCGGTGGAACGATTCCGGCTGAAGACGCCGCTGCGTTGAAGAAGCTGGGCGTGCAGGCGGTCTTCACGCCGGGTGCGCCGCTGCACGAGATCGTGGACTTCGTCAAGCGCGAATGCTCTAAGCATCGGCAACTCGCGTAGGTGACGGTTCGAACGAGGGTTGCGCCGTCACCGACCGGCGATCCGCACATCGGTACGGCATACGTCGCACTCATCAACCACTGCTTCGCTCGCAAGAACGGCGGAACGTTTCTGCTGCGCATCGAGGACACCGACCGCTCGCGCAGCACGGTCGAGTCGGAGAACGCGATCCTCGAATCGCTGCACTGGTTGGGCCTGTCGTGGAACGAAGGCCCGGACGTCGGCGGTCCGTACGGACCGTACCGGCAGAGCGAGCGCTCTGCAATCTATCGCGAGCACGTGGAGAAGCTGCTCGCGGACGGCAACGCATTCAAATGTTTCTGCACGGCCGAGCGCCTGGAGGAGATGCGCGTCGCGCAACGCGCCGCGCATCGGCCGCCGCACTACGACGGGCGCTGTCTCTCGCTGGCTTCGGCGCAAATTCAGGCCAACGAGTCGGCCGGCGTTCCGTTCGTCGTTCGCATGAAGGTGCCGTCGGAGGGCACCTGCGTTTTCACCGATGCGTTACGCGGCCCCATCGAGATCGAGTGGCGGGCGGTCGACATGCAAGTTCTGCTCAAGTCCGACGGCTTCCCAACGTATCACCTCGCCAACGTGGTCGACGACCACCTCATGGATATCACCCACGTCATTCGCGGCGAAGAGTGGATAAGTTCGACGCCCAAGCACGCCCTGCTGTATCGGTACTTCGGTTGGAAGGCACCGGAGTTTTGCCATCTGCCGCTGCTGCGCAATCCGGACAAGAGCAAGCTCAGCAAGCGAAAGAATCCGACGAGCATCCTGTACTACCGGCAACAAGGCTATCCGGCTGAGGCGTTGCTGCATTTCCTCGGCACGCTGATCGACGCGCGCAACGACGACCCGGCGTTGCTCGGGCGCGGCGCTTCGACGCGGGAACGAAACGAACTGCTTCTCGATCATTTCAGCGCACACTGCGATCTGAGCCACATATCCGTGGGTGGGCCCGTCTTCGACATCCCGAAGCTGCGATCGCTCTCCGGCCAGTGGATACGAAGTCGAACGCCGCAGCAGCTGCTGGACCTGCTGCACGAATGGGGCTACGTGTGGCCGCGTGCGATTTCCGCCGGTCAGCGATCGCGCATAGCGCAGATTGCATTACACCGTATTGAAGTGCTGACCGACTTCGGCCCGTTGACCGCGTTCTTGGCGGAGGCTCCGCAGATCACGCGTCAAGAGATGGCCTTGCCGAAAGTGCCGGAGAGCGACGTTCGCGCCGCTCTCGGTCGTGCGACCGCGGCGCTGCTGCAGCTGGATGGCGGCGCTTGGAATCAGGCGGCGATCGGCGATGCGCTGAAGAAGTCGTTCGACGGCATGAACTACCGGTTCAAGGATATCGTCCGCGCTCTCTACGTTGCAATCACCGGCAGCCCGACGTCGCTGCCGCTCTTCGACGGCATGGAGATCTTGGGCAAGGAAGAATCTCTTCGCCGGCTCGACGTCGCTTTGGAGAAACTTCATTGAGCACCGTACGCGCGATCGTGCTCGCTGCCGGAAAGGGTACGCGCATGAAGAGCGCGGTGCCGAAAATGTTTCACGAACTGTGCGGACGGCCGCTGATCTGGTGGGTTCTGCGCTCGCTACACGAAGTGCACGCCAACGAAATCGGCGTCGTCATCTCCCCCGAGATGGAAGCCGGGTTCCGTTCTTTCGCCGTGCGCGTCGTCATCCAGGAAGAGCAGCTCGGTACCGGCCATGCGGTGCGCGCCGCTTTGGAGTCACTCGAACCGCGTCCGAATGGCCGAATTCTCATCGCCAACGGCGACATGCCGCTGGTAACGCCGGAGATCTTCCACAGTGCGATCGGCGGGCTCGGCGGCGGTGCTCTCTCGCTGATCACGCTGCGGGTCGGGCGCGATTCGAACTTCGGCCGCATCGTGCGACATGGCGATCGCGTCGAGCGCATCGTCGAGGTGCGCGATGCGACGCAGGAAGAGTTGGCTCTAGAAGAGGCGAACGCCGGTATCTACGCAGCGGACGAGGCGAAGGTTCGCGGCGTCGTCACGCGGCTACGGAACGAAAATGCGCAACGCGAGTTGTATCTCACCGACGCAGTCGGCATGCTGGTGTCAGCGGGTGAGATCGTCACCCCAATCCTTGCACGCGACTCGGTGAGCCTGGCAGGTATCAACGATCGCGTGGAGCTCGCTCGCGCCCGCGCCGCCATGAACGAGCGGCTCTGCGCGCAGCACATGCGCGACGGCGTCACAATCGTCGATCCCGCGACGACCTATCTCGAGCCCGAGCTCACGATCGGCCGGGACACCATCGTCTACCCGAATACATCGATCGCGCGCCTCTCTCAAATCGGCGAGGCGTGCACGATCGGCCCGAACAGCAGGCTGTCGAATGCGGTGATCGGGAACCGCTGCGAAATTCGTGAGAGCGTCGTGTGCGACAGCCGGATCGGCGACGGGACGAACGTCGGACCGTTCGCGCATGTGCGGGGCGAGAGCGTGCTCGCGAATGACGTGCGCATCGGAAACTTCGTCGAGTTGAAAAATGCCCGGCTCGCCTCCGGCGTCAAGGCAAGCCATCTCAGTTATCTCGGCGATGCCGAAATCGGTGAAGAGGCGAACATCGGTGCGGGCACGATCACCTGCAACTTCGACGGAAAACGGAAGAACCGTACCAAGATCGGGAAGCGCACTTTCATCGGCTCGAACTCGTCGCTTGTCGCGCCGCTGGAGGTCGGCGACGGTGCGCTTACCGGAGCCGGATCGGTGGTCACGAAGGACGTTCCGGCCGGCGGTCGCGTCGCCGGAAACCCGGCGCGCCCCCTTTCTTCGAAATAGGGCACTCTCTTCGTTAAAGGAGGCCCTGATGGGTGGAGGCGCTGTTTCGCGCGCTCGTTGTTGCGGCACGGCAATCGAGTTTCGCCGTGTTGAGCGTGCTCGACCGGGCGATTCGCGCCGCCGATCCTGTGCTGGACGCAACGCTGTTCTTCGCGGCACGCGACGGATACCTGACTTGCGAGTATGCAAACGGCGCTCGCGCCGAGCACTTTCGCGCGTTGCGGTTACCTACGGACGGCGCGTCGCTTCCAGCGCGCGCCGTCGCCGTTGCGGACCGCGTGGTGCTCGCGCGGGATAATCGGTGCGTCATGCCGTCCGATCGCGCCGCGCTCGCGGTGCCGATGATCTCCGAGCGGCACGTCCGCGGTGTGTGGTACGCAGCATCGGCACGGGCGCAGCGCCTTAACGCCGAGGAGCAGATCGCGCGGTTGGTCGATTGTGCCACGGAGCCGTACGTGCTTGCGCTCGAGCGAGAGGCAGATCGAGCCGACGCCGCAATCGACATGCTCACGGGCATCCTCGCGCCCCGCGCTTTCCGGCGCCGATTGCACGAGCTCGTCGCGGCCAGCCATGCAGGGATTCTCTCGCTGTGGTTCGTCGACACCGATCGTTTCAAATCCGTGAACGACAAGTACGGTCACGCAGCCGGCGATCGCGTGTTACAGCAGATGGCTGCGTTGCTCGAGGATTACGCCGTTCCTGAGGCGGATCTCATCGGCCGCAAAGGTGGCGACGAATTTTGCATGCTCGTCCGCGGTTGCGCGAAAATGCGGGCGATCGAACGCGCCGCGTTGTGCCGGGCGGTGAGAGCACACGATTTCAGCGTACCGCTACGCGTGACGACCAGCGTCGGTGTCGCGGCGTACCCCTTCGACGGGCGCGACGCGCCCGAGCTGCTCGAAGCCGCAGATGCCGCGATGTACTTCGCAAAGCGATGCGGGCGCGATCGCATCGGCTATGCGCTCGAAGGCAACGGCTTCGCTCTCTATGAATAGGGTCATTAGAAAATGGACGCCCTCAGCCGCTACGTCGACTCCATCCCCGCCGCGAAGCTCCTCTCTCAATCCATCGCAACGCTCGTCGATGCGCAACGTCAGGCCGCGGGCGCCCGGCTGATCTCCCTCGAGCTTCCGTGGTGGTTTGGCGCAATCGCGCTGCAACTGATCGTGCTCTTCTATTTCTGGCGCTCCGGTGCCGCGGCGCGGCTGCGCGATGCGCTGCGCCAGCGCTTCGAATCGGAGTTTGCGGTGCGGTTCGTTTTCGGGGCGGTGCTGGCGCTGCTGGCGCGCGCGGCGGCAGCGATTCCTTCCTTCATCTTGTGGCGTATCGACCGCCTCATGGGTCTATCGCATGCGTTGACGCGCGTTTGGGCGTACGAGTACGCCCTTGACACGATCCTGGGTATGCTCGTCGCCGGTTTAATCGCCGCGATCGTCCTGTGGCTCGTCGAGCGGACGCATCAGTGGTATCTCTACACGATCGCCGCGATTCTCGCGATATCGCTTCTGGGCACGATGGCTGCTCCCGTTGCGATCGCGCCGCTCTTCGAACGGTACGTTCCGCTTACCGGCACGGTCGCGGCTCGCGCGAGCGCGTTTGCTGCGCAACACGGCTATGCGGGCATTCCCATCGTCGTCGAGCACCGGATCGATCGCATTCCGGTCGATGCTGCAAAGGTTCAGGGAATGGGACAGACGCAACGGATCGTGCTGGCCGACACGCTGGTAGGCGCGGCGACCCCTGCCGAGATCGAATTCTACGTCGCAGACGATCTCGCAATGCTCGACGACCGGGATCCGCTGTGCCTGGCGCTGATCGATGCCGGCATACTCATCGTCGCTGTGGCCCTTGCAGTCGTCGTCGCCGATCGCATCCCGTTTCGCCGCGATGACGATCCGATCTCACGATTGACGCTGGTTGGGGCGCTGCTCGCATTGGTCTACGTTGGAGCAGTCCCAGTCGATCACAGCGTCGCCGCATCGATGCAGCTCCGTGCCGACCGTGAGGCGGTTGCGATGACGGGCGATCGTGCCTCGGCGCTGCGCGCATTCGTGCGAGCAGGCGACGAACGCATAGAACAGGTCTGCCCATCTCTGGGCCGCATCTTCCTCTATCAGGCGCCGTCTCTGGGCGAGCGGGCTGCCGCCGTCGGCGGCCCGAGCCCTGGCTGCCGCTAAGACGGCTCCTCGGCTCGCGGACCGTTGGCGAAGCGCATGGCGGCATCGACGCCTTCGTCGAGCCACATCTGCGCGGCATCCGCCGATGCGCCTATGATCCCGGGGAGCGCCGCGCGCTCGGACGTATCGAACGTCGTCAGGACGTGGTCGACGGCGTCGTACTTCGGGCGGCCAACGCCGATGCGCAGACGCGGGAATCCTTCACCTATCGTTGCGATGACGGAACGCAGGCCGTTATGGCCGCCATGCCCGCCGGACGCTCGCATTCGTAACTTTCCGAACGGCAAGTCGATGTCGTCGGCGATCACCAGCATGCTGTCGGGCGGTGTGTGATACCACGATGAGATGAGACGGACCGGTGCGCCGCTCAAGTTCATGAAGGACGTCGGCTTCACCAGCACGACGTTACGCATCGAATCGTGGGCCTGGTGCGCGGAATCCTTGTGCTTCCATCGCTCGATACCAAAGCGTCTGCCGAGTTCATCGACGACCATGTAGCCGAGGTTGTGGCGGGTGCTTTCGTACCCGCGACCGGGATTGCCGAGGCCGACGATGATCCGCGGAAAAATCCTTGGCGCCCGGCGCCAGAGTCTCACTCCGCCGGCGTAGTCTCGGGCGCTTCGGGCTGCTCGCCGATAACCTCGGGCTGGACCTCCTCCGCAGCCGGCGCCGCGGCGGCCTCTTCGAGTTGATGCGCCGTCTTCGACGGTTCGATTGCGATGATGACGGTATCCGGCGGCGTGATGAGCGCGAAGCCATTCGGCAGCGCGATGTCCGACGCGACGACGTGCTGGTGGATGCCCAGTTCCAAGACGTCGACGACGAGTTGCGCAGGCAGCGAGTCGGCGGGACCCTCGA
>JAKAPO010000011.1 GCA_021807065.1 bacterium | reverse complement strand
TTCCGATCTGCGGAAACCGTGCTCGAGCTTTGGTTCGCAACGTACGCGAACGTGCCGGTGGGATCGACCGCCACTGCAACGGGATTGCCGCCCGCCGTGAAGGGCGAGCCCGCCACCGCCGTCAGCACGCCGGTTGAGGCGTTGATGGTGTAGGCGCAGACGTTGTTGGAGCTCCCATTGGTAACATACGCGAACGTGCCCGTGGGATCGACCGCCACTCCTACGGGACCGCTTACCCCCGCGAACGGCGACCCTGCCACCGGCGTCAGCGCGCCGGTTGAGGCGTTGGTGGTGTAGGCGGAGACGTTGTTGGAGCCTTCATTGGCAACGTATGCGAACTTGCCGGTGGGATCGACCACCACTCCACGGGGAGCGGTTCCCGCCGTGAAGGGCGAGCCCGCCACTGCCGTAAGCGCGCCGGTCGCCGTGTTGATGGTGTAGGCAGAGACGTTGCTGGAGCTAAAATTGGTAACGTACACGAACTTGCCGGTGGGATCGACTGCTACTCCCCAGGGACTGGTGCCCGCCGCGAAGGGCGATCCTGCCACCGGCGTCAGCGCGCCGGTCGTCGCGTTGATGGCGTAGGCGGAGACGTTGTTGCTGGTGACATTAGCAACGTACACGAACTTGTCGGTGGGATCGACCGCCACTCCATAGGGATTGGTGCCCGCCGTGAAGGGCGAGCCCGCCACTGCCGTGAGCACGCCGGTTGAGGCGTTGATGGTGTAGGCGGAGACGCTGTTCGAGATTTCATTGGTAACGTACGCGAACTTCGCCGCTGTAGGAACTTTGGGGGCGATGCCGCCGGGCGGGTTGAAGGCGGTCCCAGTCGAGTTGCATCCGGAGATCGCTGCGATGCCTAACGCCAAAGCGAATGCCAAAGTGCGCGCACGCCGCATGCTCATGGGGAAAGTATAGGCCGGGTTCGCGGCCGCAGGTATGTCGGAAAGCCGCACTCTTTTCGACGGAAAGGCCGGTCGCCGTACAGAAGCGCTCCCCGTGGTCGCAGGCCGGTACTTTGCCTGTCGCTCATTGGTCGTACGCAAGAGTTGCGCGCTCGTCGAGCGGCGGCTCGCCGCGCACCCGCCAATGCCTTATCGCGGTCCCTACTGCCTCGTGCAGACCTGCTGCGTCGTTGCGCCGCCGGCATCGACGCCATCGATCGTGTAGCGCGTCGACGAGTCTTCGGTCAGCGTGTCACTGGTACCCGTAGGAAACGCGCTCTGCCATTTCGAGCCGTTGAGCGTCGTCGACGAACTCGTCGAAACATAGTAGGTGCCGAGTGACGTTATCCCGAGGAGCACGTAGCGCGAGTTCCGCGTATCGTATCCTAGGTAGTTGTCCTCGGTTGCAACAGGCTGATTCTTCTCCGAATCCGTCGCCGTCTCGTGCAACCACGCACCGCCCGGCATCACTGCAATCGATTCGTTCACCGTGAACGTGATCTGGCCGGCATGCACGATACAGTTCCACGTTCCGATGAAATACTGCAACTGCGAAGCGGGAGTATCGGCAGAAGCGGGAATCGCAAGTGCGGCGATCGCGAGCCCACATGCGAGAATGGCTTTGTACATAGTGCTCCTTTCTCCGTGACGTACGTATCCCCGGCGGCAAGGTTTCGCAGGGGCGTTGCTTATGCATTCGAATGACGCGTCCATGCCGCGGCGCACGAGGTACGGTGTCTGGACCCCGCTGCTCGCGCTCGCTTGTGCCGGCGCGGTGGCGGCCCTCGCGGAGACGCTCGTCCCCGGCGACTTGGAGCGCTACTGGCTGGCTCGAGCCGGAGAGTGGACGCTCGCACACGGCCGGATTCTCGAAACATTGCAAGGTTCGTGGTATCCGAGTCGCCTGTGGGTCGATCAAGAGTGGCTTGTTGCCGTTGCGACGGCGTGGACGCGGGCGCACGGCATCTACGTGGTGCTGCAGCTGCTCTTCGGCGCGTCGATGATCTTTGGCATTTGCTTCGTCGCGTTGGAGACGGTTCGCACGCGCACACATCCCCTCATCGCCTGTGCCCAGGTGGCCGTGACCGGCATCGGCGCCATCTTCTTCGCGCAGGACCGAGCGCAAACACTGGTCTGGGCGCTCTTACCCGCAACGATCGTTGCGTGGCGAAAGGCGCCGTGGGCTACCGTTCCGCTGCTGGCGCTGTGGGCGAACGTGCACGGCTCCTTTCCGGTCGCTATCGTATGGATGGCGCTGCATCTCGATCGCCGGCGTGTGGCGCCGCTTGTCGTAGCGGCAGTTGCGACCCTCGCAAATCCGCTCGGCTGGCATCTGTGGGCGTTTACGTTTGCGCTCGCGCGCAACGCGAAGCTCGCCGGTTACGTCAACGAATGGACGCCGGCTCTCCAAAGCTATACCACCATCGGCGTGATGCTGCTGGCACTGGCGCCGCTCTGGATCCGCCTCGCCGCCGGCATTCGGCTGCGCAACCCGGTCGCCTACGGCGATCTTGCGTTCTTGGCGGCAAGCGCAATCGGCACCGTCATCGCGGTTCGTTATTCGCTGCTGCTCTTCTTGACTGCGGCGTCCACGCTCGGCAACGCATTTCGAACTCGCGCAAGACCGATGCCGTTCGCAACGAACGCGACCGCCATCTTCTTTACGGCAGTCATCCTCGCGCTCGCGTTCAAGAACTTTCTCTCGGTCCCCGTCGTCGCGGATCCATGGTTCGGCGGACTCGAGCGAGGCGTTGACTTCGCCGCCTGCGCCCCGCTCGTTCGCGGAAAACGTGTCTTCACCGACGCGCTGGAAGTCGGGAATCTGATAGAGATGGCCGGTGGGGCCGCGAACGTCGACGGGCGAATCGACGCGTTTCCCATCGATGCAATTCGCGATTCATCGACCGTGCTTACGCGTCCTAAAGAAGGCGAACCCATCGTCGACCGCTCGGGCGCACGCGTTCTTGCGATCACGGGAAAGTTCCAACCGTCGAATCGTTATTGGATCCTCCGGCAACGCTGTTACAACGTTAGGATTTATACACGCAGGAGTTGAGATGCGCCTCCCTTGACGTCGCCCGGGATGACCAGGGTCTCCGGCACCCCTTGCTGTCGCGGTCCCTTCCATCTGCGGCGTGCATGCGTGCTGTTCGCTCGTTCGATGTCGCTCAGTGCTATCGCGCTTCGCTCGCTCGGGATGACAACTGCGGAACGCCGTCGCCGTCGAGGAACGTTGCGAGCTGATCGGGCGAGAACTGGATGCCGCTGTAGAACGGGCCGAACTCCGCGTACCGCGCGCTCGCTTCGTCGAAGCGCATCTCGTAAACCAGCTTTTTGAAGACGAGCGGATCGTCGGCGTAGAGATCGACGCCCCATTCGTAATCGTCGTAACCTATGGAACCCGAGATCACCTGCGTGACCTTGCCGTGAAACGACCGGCCGATCTTGCCATGTTCGTTCATGAGCTTTGCGCGATCGGCGTAGGGTAGTGCGTACCAGTTGTCGCGCTCGCCGCGGCGTTTGTTCATCGGGTAGAAGCACGCGTAGCGCCGCTGCGGGAAGCGCGCGAAGAGGCGCGGCGCGACGTAGGGGCTCTCGGCCTGCGCGCGCAGCAACTCGTCGAAGCCCTCGATCCACTGCGGCGTGTGCGGCCGCAGGCCGCGCTTCTCCAGTTCCGCGTGTATCTTTGCCGTCGCGTCGTAGAGTCCAAGTTCCAGCACCGAGGTGTAGGAATAATGCATGGCGAGAAACGGCCGAAGGTCGAGTTTATCGACGAGCATCTGAAGATACGCCAGATCGTCGTAGCGCTGCGCGTAGTGCACGAGCATCAGATCGCACTCGTGCGCCACCAGCGCCGAGAGCGACAGATCGCCTTCGCTACGCTGCTGAAGGTGCGCGAAGAGGGAGCTCGCCTGGGCGGCGGCCTTGACGCGCCGCTTGGAGCCGAGCGAATCCCAGGCGACGCGGTCGAACGCGAACATCCGATGGAGGATCCACCAGCCTTCGAGCGATTCGGGAACGTTGGGATCGCGCATCTTCACAAAGCTCCGCTTACGCGCCGCGAGCGAGAGCGCGCGTTCGGCGCATCTCAGCCTCGACCTCGGCTTCGAGTACTTCGGGACGCTCGCGATACTTCGCCCAGAGTTGGGGCATATGCGCGATCGCGTCGAGCACGCGCGCGTAAACGGCGTTGACCGGTGTCGGCACTCGATACTCGAGGCCGGCGGCCGCGACGGCTCCGTTGAGCACGTTGACCTCGGTCTCGGGCCTGCCGCGCCGTAGATCGAGCAAGAGCGACGGCGGCTTCGTTCCGCGGCCACCGGCAATGCGTGTCGCAAGCGCGCCGCGCGCGATGGGGCTCGGAAGGCTGACGACCCCGAGCAGCGCACGCACCGGATAGCGTGGCAGATCGACCGGGCCAAGGTTCATCGCTTGCATCACCGCGCGCACCTCGCGCAGCATACGAATCTCGAGCGTGAAGATCCGGTCGAAATGCACGAGGCGGTTCGGCAGGACGTTGAGGATCGCGCAGCTGGCGTTCGCTATGACGTTGAGCGCAAGCTTGCTCCATTTCATCGCTCGCCAATCCTCGATAACCTTTACCGGAAGGCCGGTGCTCGCGAAGGTCGCGACGAGCCAGTTGAATGCGGTCTTCCCGGTCGGCGCCAACGCGATCGCGCCTTCTTTCGCAGCGTTCGCATGGCCGTCTCGATCGCGCCTGATCGGGACGGTAAGCGAGGCCGCGACAACGTTGTCGCCCCCGAATGCGGCCATCAGTTGCTCCTCGTTACCGATCCCGTTTTGCGGCGTGACGAAGACGCATTTTTCAGGAGCAACGATCGCGGCTCGCAACGTCGCAATCGCGCTCTGCGTGTCGTAAGCCTTGACCGCAACGATCGCGACGTCGGCTTCGTACCGTTTCACCAGCGTGAGGTTACGCGGAGCGTAGACGACCTCGACGCCGATCTTCTGCAACAGTGAGCCGAGGTAACTGCCGACGGCGCCCTGTCCCACGATATAGACGTTCATACGCCTGCCCGCACGTCCGTAGAGCCGAATCCGCCGCGGCCGCGCGCGGTTTCTTCGAGACCTTCGACGAGATCGAACGTTGCGCGCGAAACCGGCGCCACGATCAGTTGCGCGATGCGGTCGCCGCGCCGAATCGTAACCGGTGCATCGCCGAGGTTGACGAGGATCACCTGTACCGGACCTCGGTAATCGGCGTCGATCGTTCCCGGCGCATTCAGGCAGGTGATGCCGCTGCGCAGGGCGAGACCGCTGCGCGGGCGCACTTGCGCTTCGAAACCGGGTGGCACGGCGATCGCGAAGCCCGTCGGCACGAGCGTACGCTCGCCGGGCTGCAACACCACCTCGCTCGCGATGGCGGCGCGCAGATCCGCACCCGCGGCACGTTCGCTCATATATGAAGGAAGCGGCAAACCCTCGCCTTCGGGGAGGGGCAGGATCTCGACACGCACGTTCTCGCCATGCACGCCGAAATCACTTGGCAAGAAGTGCCGCCAACTCTTCCCTGAAGCTCTCGATATCGCGAAACGAACGATAGACGCTCGCAAAACGAATGTAGGCAACCGGGTCGAGCGCCTTGAGCGCCTCCATCAGTTTCTCGCCGATCAGCGAGGCCGGCACCTCGCTCTCGCCGCGCGCGAACAACTCGCGCTCGAGGTCCGCGGCAACGGCCTCCATGCGATTCTCGGAAATTGGCCGTTTTTCGCAAGCCTTTCGCAACCCGGTGAGCACCTTCTCGCGGTTGTACTGTTCCCGACGCCCGTCTTTCTTGACGACGAACAGCCGGGGCGTCTCTTGGCGCTCGTACGTGGTGAAGCGGTGTCTGCAACGCGGGTCGAGGCATTCGCGCCGGCGGCGTACGACGGATTCGTCGTCTCGTGAATCGACGACACGAGTCTCGCTCTTACGGCACGTCGGACAGATCAGAGCAGCTCCTATATGTAGTGGTTAACCTGCCCATTATACACTACGTTCTAGGCTGCTCCGATCTTGAACATCTTCGTCCCGCAGACGGGGCACTTGCCCTCGGTTGCGGGGCGGCCGTTTTTCATGGTGATCTGCACGGCGTCCTTGATCTGACGCTTGGTTTTGCACTTTACGCAGTAGGCTTCTGCTGCCATCCAGGCCTCCTTCCGACCCGCGGCGCTCGCGCGCCTACGGCCTTGTTGCGGCGCCCCATTCCCTGGGCCTCGCTCGTTTCCCCCTGGCGAACGCCCTTCGTGCGCGTGAAGGAAGCGACCATGGAGACTCCGTGTATATGAAGGCCGCGCCGTCTTCGAGGCTCTGCGAGGCACTCGGGGATTCGAGGCACGCATCGAGGGTCTGTGGTGCGCCGGCTCGCTCGCCGGCCTGGCGCTACCCTCGGTTGTGATTGTCGGCAGCGCGCGGCCACCGCTTGCGGCCCCAGGCTGGCTCGCGATTTCGCCCGCGATCTTGGCGCGGCGGGCTGCTGCATCGCCTGGGGCCTTGTGCTCGGAATCGACGCCGAGGTGCACGAGGGAGCTTTGGCGGCCGGTGCGCCAACCGTCGGCATCCTCGGGAGAGGGCACGGCCGCTTCTTTCCTAGGCACAACGTGGGACTTGCAAAGCGGATGATCGCCTCGCAGGGCGCCGTGCTCTCGCCCTTTCCTCCCGCCCGCCCCGCGTTACCCGGGCAGTTTCTCGAACGCAACGGCATCGTTGTCTCGCTATCCGATGCGGTCGTGGTCATCGAGGCGCCGCAGAGAAGCGGTGCGCTGAACACGGCAACGTGGGCAGCCGGCCGGATTCCGGTGCTCGCTGTGCCCGCCGACGTCGATCGGCGCCATGTCGCCGGCTGTCACACCCTCATCCGCGGCGGCGCAATACTCGCCCGCTACGCCGCGGACGTCCTCGAAGCCCTGCACATTCAACGGCCGGCGCTTCCTCTGGAAGAGGCGAGCCGCACCGCGAGCGCCGCCGGGACCTTGGGCATCGCGCTCCTCGCGATGCTCGGATCGGGCGAGCGCGATCTCGATACGCTGGTGGCCGGCTGCGGTGAAACCGCGTCGTCAGTGCTCTCCGCATTGACGGTACTCGAACTGGAAGGGGCCGTCGAACGTACCGACGCGGCGCAATACGCGCGAGTTCGATGATGCGAGGGACGCGTCGGCGAACGGTCGGCGGATGGAGCCCATCGCCAAGGATTGCGAACACGGCATCCTTCCCGCTGATGCGCTGCGCAGCTTCGCCGAGGCGCTGCGTGCGAGCGCCGCTGCGCTATACCAGGAAGGCAGCGTCGAGGTAAGTTTTGAGACGCCGCGGCGCCCCGAGTTCGGCGAGTTCGCAACGAACGCAGCTTTTGCGCTCGTTCGTGCGGCGCGGCGCGGGCCTCAGGACGTCGCACGAGCGCTCGTCGACGATCTCGCGGCGAGAGCTCCGTACATCGAGAAGCTGTTCTTTTCGATCGAACCAATTGCGGGTTTCATCAACGTGCGCCTCCGGCCCGAGATCTGGCAGGCCGAAGTCGCTCGCATTCTGCGCGACGGCGAATCTTTCGCGCGTGCCTCACACCGCGGCGCGCGAATCTCGCTCGAATTCGGCAGCGCGAATCCGACGGGGCCGCTCGTCGTCGTGCAGGGGCGTGCGCTCTCCATCGGTGACACGCTGGCGCGCACGATGCGGCTGCGCGGGTACGACGTCTTCGTCGAATGGATCATCAACGACACGGGCGCGCAAGTCGAGACACTGGGGCGCTCGGTATACGCGCGCTACCGTCAACTCGACGATCCCGCGTATCCCTTCCCCGACGACGGGTATCCCGCCGATTACATCGCCGTCATCGCGCGAGCGCTGCGCGACCGCGAAGGCGACCGCTACGTGAAGGTTTCCGAGGAAGAAGCGATAGCGGCCTGCGGCGATTTCGCACGTGACGAGCTGGTTGCACAGCAGCAGGAGAGCGCGAAGCGGTTCCGCGTGCAGTACGATCTATGGCAGAGCGAACGCGAGCTGCACGAGAGCGGGCGGGTCGCGGCGGCGATCGAGCGGCTACGAGAGCTCGGACTCACCTATGAAGAGGGAGGGGCCACGTTTTTTCGCGCGACCCAGTTCGACGACGATAAAGACCGGGTTCTGATTCGTGCCGACGGACGCCCCACATACTACGGAGCTGACGTTGCATATCACTACGAGAAACTGCGCCGCGCCGATCGCGTTATCGACATCCTCGGCCCCGATCACCACGGGTACATCGGCCGGCTGCGCGGCCTGGCTGCGGCGCTCGGGTTCCCCGAGCATCTCGAAGTCCTGATCTCGCAGCAGGTGACCCTGATGCGCGGCAGCGAGCAGGTCGCGATGAGCAAGCGCGCCGGCCAGGTGGTGACGCTCGACGAACTCGTCGACGAGGTTGGCGTCGACGCCGCGCGATTCTTCTTCGCGATGCTCGCGACGGACACGCCGCTCACCTTCGACCTCCAGCTCGCGGCCGAACAGAGCAACGAGAATCCCGTCTACTACGTTCAATACGGGTACGCGCGCATCGCCTCGGTCCTGCGTAAAGCCGATCCCGCTGACGTGGCGTCGGCACGAGGTGCGAACCTGCGTACGCTCGTCCACGACGCCGAGATCGCACTCGCGCGCAGGCTTGCAGAGCTTCCGGCGGTTGCGCAAAACGTCGTCGATCAGCTAGCGTCGCACCGGCTGCCACGGTACGCGCGCGACGTCGCCTCGGACTTTCATCAATTCTATACCGAGTGCCGCATCTTAGCGGAGGAGCCTAGCGTGCGCCATGCCCGTCTTGCGCTGTGCCTGGCCACGCAACGCGTGCTGGCACTCGTCCTCGATCTTCTCGGCGTAAGCGCTCCAGAGACGATGTGACGACGCTCGCGCACATCGTACTCGCCGTTCTTTGGCTTCTCGGCCTGTGGGTGGTCGCACGGCTTCTCGACGGTGGCCCGCGCGCGGCGGACCGGCTGCGCGATATGCTCGCGATCGGGACGGCGATCCCGCTCGTGCTCGGTTTCTTGCACTTGCTGCGATGGCCGTTCCTCTGGCTCGCCTTGTTCGCATGCGTCGCCGGCGCCTACGTGCGCGCGGTGCGCCCCCCGAAGCATCGCTCGCATCTACGTGCCGAACCGCGCTTCGCCGAGCCGGTGCCCTACCTGCTGCTTGCGGCGCTGGCGCTCGCGGCCTGCGCGCCCGCCATTAGCGCGCACGCGGTTGCGTGGGGAGCGCCGCAACTCTTCGCACGCGCGCTCTCGGCAATCGCGGCGCCCGGAGCTGCGGCTTGGAGTGGCCTCGGTGCGCTGTCACTGCTCGGCCTTCGGCTCTACGCCTGGGCCCGCGAAGGCGCTGCCCTCCCGACGCGGCTCGCCGACGCGCTTGCCGCCGCGACAGTCTGCATCTTTCCGCTCGCCCTGTTCGGAAGACCGCTGCAAAGCGACGTTTGGCTTGCGGCTTTTTTCGTCGAGGTTCTCTGGAGCGCACCGGTCGACGACCTCACGGTTCTGCGGTCGGCAGCCATGTGCGCCCTGGTGACGCCGTTCGGATGGCTTTACGCCTCCGTCGGTCTCGCCGCTTCGCGCGCGCGAGCGCGCGCGTGGATCGCGGCGGGCATCGCGATCGCGATTTGGGCGTTGCACGGCGCAATCTTGTGGCACGGAGCGTTGGCCCCACACTGGGGAGTTGAGATCGTCCATGCATTCAGAGCGCATGCCTTCACCCATGCCGGCGCCGCGTTACGTTTCGGGTTTGCGGGTGCGGTGCGCTTCGCGCCGCTTGGACTCCTGTTCGTCTTGGCGGCATTCGCTTCGCCCGCGCTGACTCGCGAGGCACCGTTACGTTTCGCGGCAATCGGCGCGGCTCTCGTCGCGCTCTTCGTCCAGAGCGCGTTCGATCCAGCGATGGTCGCTGGGGCGCTCGTCCTCGCGCCGCCGGCGCTTCGGTACGCGCGCCTGGCACTGATCCTGCTGGTCGTCGCGTTTGGCGGCGAGGCGTTGCGCATGCTTTTGAGCTATCGCGAAGGCGCTTTCGTGGTACTCGCGCTGGTCGCGGCGATCGTGACGCCGGTTGGAATCGGCTATCTGCGCCGCTTCATGAAGCAACGTGTTTCTCTGCAGCCGAGCTGAAGAGCCACGGGGTGAGATAGCGCCAGAGGATCTTGATCAGCGCGGCGACCGGTATACCGAAGATCAATCCCCAAAAACCAAAGAGCTCGCCGCCGGCAAAGACCGCGAACATCACGCCGATCGGCGAGACGCCGATCGTCGTCCCCATGATCTTCGGCACGAGCACCATGTCGCTGATCCGCGCCATGCCGAACATGACGACCTGCACCCACAACATCATCCAACCGCCTTGGGGTGCCGAGAGCACGAGCGCGATTACCTGCGCTATGAGCATGCCGATGATCGGGATTGCGTAGGCGATCGCCGAGAGGAGCCCGATGATGAGCGAGTACTTGAAGCCGATCGCCGCGGTAAGTCCGGCGATGACGATGCCGGTGGCGGCGCTGACGAGGGCTTGCCCCGAGATGTACTTTCCGAAGACGTCGGTGGCTTCGGTGACGATCTTTCGCGCCGTCGCGCGCCGCCGCACCGGGAAGAGCAGCGTGAAACCCTCGGCGAGCTGATCGTCGTTCAGCAGCAGGTAGACAGAGAGCACGATCGCAGCAAAAGCCACGAAGACCCACGTCGCCGTGTCGATGACGATCGCTCCGATCGAGGAGACTGCCCCCGAAGCGAATGCCCCGAGCCCCTGCGCGCTACCCTGTGCGATGCTGATCGACGGAATCTGGAGCTTCGGAAATCGAACCTCGAGCATGCGCCGAAGATTCGTGAGCCAGTCGTGTACGATCGAAACGTAGAGCGGAGCGTTCGCAATGAGCGTGCGCGTCTGATCGACCGCCATCGGGATAACGATGAACAGAACCACCGCGATAAGCAGGGTCAGCACGAGATAGACGAGCACGATTGCGAGCCATTTCGGCACGCGCCAGTGCTCGAGACGCATGACGACCGGTCGAACGCCGAACGCGATGAACCCCGCAATGGCAAAGATCGCCAGCGTATGGGGGATGAGCCGCGTCGTCCACCAAATCGCGATGAGCGCGACGAGCGTCACGACGGACCAAAAGACTCGCCGTGACGAGGCACTCGCCAACTCGTGCATCCGGGTTACGTCCTCCACCGGGTCAGCATTTCCTGGAGGGCGGCGAGGAGCGCGCGATTCTGCTCCTCGGTTCCGATCGAGACGCGTATCCTCCCGGGCATGCGCAGCGCGTCGCCGGATCGCACGATGATCCCGGAGCGCAGAAGGGTTTCGTACGCGTGCGAGGCGCTCACCGGAACGGCAAGCGCATAGAAGTTCGCTTGCGTCGCAAAGGCGTGCAGCCCCATCTCCGCAAACTGCGCGCTCAGCAATGCCTTGCCCGATTCGTTGACGGCGATGCTGCGGCGTACGAACTCGTCGTCATCGAGCGCCGCCGATGCGCCGGCGAGCGCCGGAGCCGCAACGTTGAACGGAAGGCGGACGCGCTCGAGGGTGCCGATGCTCTCGGCGTCGCCGAAACCGTACCCGAAACGCAGCGCGGCAAGCCCGTAGATTTTTGAAGTCGTGCGCAGCACGATGGTACGTGGGCGCAGGCCGACGTCTTCGATTGCGTCGACGGCATCGGGCGGTGCGTACTCGCGATACGCCTGATCGACGACCAGCAGGATCCGCGCCGGAAGCTGCTCGACAAACGTTTTCCACGCTTCGCGACCGGCGCCCGTACCGGTTGGGTTGTTCGGCTCGCAGACGAACGCCACGCGCGTGCGATCGCTCACCGCAACGAGCATCGCGCCGAGATCGGTCACGCCGTCGCGTAACGGAACCTCGATCGCGCGGGCTCCGCGTATCGCCGCAGCGAGACGATAGAGCGCGAACGTCGGCACGGCCATCACCATTTCGTCGCCAGGCTCGAGGAAGGCGTCGGCGACCAGCCGTACGATCTCGTTGCTGCCGTGGCCGAGGACGACGTTCTCGGCGCGCAGCCCGTGGCGCGCCGCAAGTTTCTCCTTGAGATCCAGGTAGGTGTCGTCGACGTAGACGTTGAGGCTCTCAAGCGATCGCATCGCTGCGAGCGCTTTCGGTGAGGTTCCGAGGGGGTTCTCGTTGGACGCGAGCTTGATGACATGCCGCATGCCCGAGCGCCGTCGCGCCTCCTCGATGGACGTTCCGCGCTGGTACGGTTCAAACACGGCGCGAGCCGGGATCGACGAACGGCAAACCCGACGCGCACATCGGGCACGCGGCGGCTTCGTACGAACGCAGCGGAAGATCGAGCAGCGCCACCGTCGGGATGCCTAACTGCGCGTCGCCGCGCCGCACGATCGCGCCGACCCCGACGATCTCCGCACCATGCGCGCGCGCCACCTCAATCACCTCGCGAACCGACCCACCGGTCGTGATCACGTCTTCGACCACAAGCGCGCGATCCGCCGCATCGAGTTTGAACCCACGGCGCAGGACCGGTTCCCCGTGCTCCCGCTCGACGAAGATCGCGGGTGTTCCCAGAGCGCGCGCGACTTCGTAACCAAGCAGTATCCCACCAACTGCGGCGCTCGTCACAACGGTCGGCGACTGCGCCGCGAAGCGGTCTGCGAGCGTCCGGGCGATGGGTTCGAGCAGATCCGGACGCTCCAAGATGCGGAATTTTTGCACGAACCGGTCGCTGTGGCGGCCAGAGCTGAGAACGAAATGACCCTCGAGCAGCGCGCCGCGCTCCTGCAACACTCGCTCGAGATCGATCCCTGCAATCATGCCGGTGAAGTCGCGGCCATCTCACGAAGAACGGCAGCGGCCGCTGCGCGGCGGTCGATCGCGGATAATACCGGGCGGCCCACCACGACGTAGTCGGCGCCGGCTGCGGCCGCTTCGGCAGGCGTTGCGACACGCCGCTGATCCCCGCGGTCGCTCCCCTCCGGGCGTACCCCCGGTGTCATCACGATGAGGTCGTCGCCGAAGAATGCTTTCACTTCGCGTACCTCGTGCACGCTGCAAACGATTCCATCGCAGCCCGCCTCGCGTGCATCGGTCGTAAGGCGCAGGACGTTCTGCGCGCTCTGCGGCGATGCAGTCGACGTGAGCACGGTCACGGCCAACACGTGCGGCGCCCGCATTTCGAGCTCGGCCGCGCGCTCGCGCACGCTTTCCACGGCCGCGCGCATCATCTCGCTACCCCCGGAGGCGTGCAGCGTGACGGCCCGAACGAACGGATGCACGAGCTGCCGCGCTGCAGCAGCTGCGGTGCGCGGAATGTCGTGGAGTTTTGCGTCGATGACACAGCGCACATCCCGCGCCTCGCAGTAGCTGAGGATCCGCTCAGCATAACCGAACAGCGCCTCCAGGCCGATCTTGAAGAGCGCGTCGAGATCGTACAGCTCGTCGACTACTGTTTCGGCCTCTTGCGCACTGGGAACGTCGAGCGCGACGACGAGTTGGCTCAACCGGTCGCTCCCCACGTGCGTTCCGCCCGCGAAGGTTGCGCTTTGCCGACGATCTCGCTCATCGAGTTCAAGCCGCGTTCGGCGAGATACTCCGCAAGTCCGGTCACGATTCGTTCAGGAACGCGTGGATCGCCGAAGTTCGCCGTTCCAATCGCAATCGCGCTTGCGCCTGCGAGAAAAAACTCGAGGGCATCGAAGAGCGTCTCGATGCCTCCCTGCCCGACGATCGGAACGCGCACGGCGCGGGCGACTTCGTAGACGGCCAGAACGGCGATTGGCCGGATCGCCGGGCCGGAGAGGCCACCGGCACCGTTGCCCAGCCGCGGGCGCCACGTTTCGACGTCGATAGCCATGCCGCGCACGGTGTTCACGATCGCGAGCGCGTCGGCCCCGGCCGCTTCGGCTCCGCGCGCAACTTCGGTGATGTCCGTTACGTTCGGCGAGAGTTTGACGATGAGCGGTTTGCGCGTCGTAGCGCGCGCCGCACGCACCACTCGTGCGGTCAGCTCGGGGTCGCATGCGAACGTCTCCCCTTCGCTCGCAACGTTCGGGCAGGAGACGTTCAGCTCGATAGCGGCGATTTCCGAACGCTCGGCTAGACGTTCGCAGACGTACCGGTACTCGTCGACCGAGAATCCGGCCACGCTGCCCACGATCGCGTAGGGCAGGCTCGAAAGTTTGACGGCTTCGTGTTCGAGATACCAGTCCACGCCGGGGTTCGCAAGCCCGATGGCGTTGAGCATGCCCGATGGCGTATGCACCAGGCGCGGCATCGGATTGCCCACGCGCGGCTCTTTCGTCAGGCTCTTGAGAACGATTGCGCCGATCCCCGCGGGCTCGGCGAGCAACGCGAACTCCTCGCCCGATCCGTAACAGCCGCTTGCCATCAGCGTCGGACGGCGAAGGTGCAATCCGCCGACGTCAACCGACAGGTCCACCTCTGAGACGCTTACCATCGCAGATCGCCCGCACGGAAAACCGGCCCTTCGCGGCAGATGCGTGCGTAGACGACGCCGTCGTGTCTTCGTGGAAACGGCGGCGCTTGACCAGCGCTTTGCGCGATCGGGACGACGCATCCCCAGCACGCGCCGACGCCGCAGCCAAACGTCTCCTCCAGTGCGAGCTGCGCGGAAACGTTCCACTCGGCAGCGATCTCTGCCGTTGCTCGCAACATCGGCGTTGGCCCGCACGCAAGAACATGCTCGGGCCGTTTGGCGGCCCGCAACGCGTCCGTTACATAGCCGCGGACACCTTCGCTTCCATCCTGCGTGGCAGCTACGATCTCGCAACCCGCTTCGGCAAAACGCTCTCGTTCGACGAGGCGCTGCGCGGTGCGCGCTCCGTAGAAGAGCCGCACGCGCGCTCCGCACCGGCGCAGCTGGATCGCCGGCAACAACACCGAAGCGATCCCCACGCCGCCTGCGACGATCGCGACGTCGCGCAATCCGTCGAGAATGAATCCGTTGCCCAGCGGTCCGAACAGTTCGAGCGTATCTCCTGGAACGAGCATCGCGAGCCCCCGCGTGCGTCTGCCGGTAACGAAGAAGAGCAGAGCGATACGGTCTGCGCAGGCTTGATAGACGCCAAGTGCCACGGCGGCCGCACCGTTGCAAGGCGGCATGGCCATCACGAATTGCCCCGGACGGGTAACCGCAGCTAGTTCCGGTGCAAAGAGCCCCAAGACGATGATGCCAGGTGCCGCTTCCTTGCGGTCGGTGACCGCAACCACGTGAACGCGGCCTCTCCCGATCGTCTGCACTGCTTGCTTCTTCTCCAAATTTTTATAAAAGTCTGCGAGAAATGCCTGAACTCTCTTGCCGCCCGAGCCGTTATATCGTATATAGTCAAGCAAAACGCGCGGCACTGCCGCGAAAGGAGGGAGGGCTGGCACAAATGGCAGGCATCATGGTCTTCAAATCGCTGGCGGATGCGCTGCGCGCTGGGTATCAAGTCTACGATCGTACTTCGGATGGCTATCTCGTGCGCACGCGTACTTCAGCCGGCTGGGCGATTGCCCTCGTTTCCTACCGCTAGCAACCGTCTTTATACTCTCCACTGCATCGCAAAAAGGCCGCCGGATTCTACCGGCGGTCTTTTTGTTCGCTCTCGCGCTCGATGCTTCTCTGAGGAGGCCAGGCAGGCTCGACGTGCTCCCCCGAATGCACCCAACCGTGTAAACGTGCGCCGCCGAGGAACGCGATGACGATCTGAGCGATGCCGGCGAGCATCGGGACGAGGCCGCCGAGCAACCACGGTCCTAGGTGAAAGCGCCCCCCGGTATATCCGACGAACGAGAGCCCAATGAGAAGGGCCAAACCGATGAAGGTGAGCGAGATGCCGCGCCGCAGTGAAGCATTCGGAATGCTCGGGGAGGCGGGAAGAAAGTAACCGTGACGGATCATCTCCAATCGTTCACGGTGCGCAAAGTAGCGGGAGAGCATCCATGCCAGGAGAGGGAGGCCGATGAAGACGACGATGGAGACGATTGCCACCACGAACGGCATTACGAAAATCGGTTGATCCATTGCTTCCTCTCCGGTTACGCCCCGCCGCCCAGGTTGTTTCGCGGCAAGCGAAACACGGCCCGTCCGAACTCCGTACGACTCTCGTGGCGGCAGCACTCCTGCAGAGCGCGCCCCGGTTGAGCGCCGACCCAAGCGACGGTGCGCTGGTCGCCGCCGCCCTCCGCGGGGATGGCGAAGCGTTCGCCGAGCTCGTGACCCGCTACGAACGCCCCGTCTACCATCTGGCGTACCGGACGCTGAAGGACGCCGAAGAGGCTCGCGACATCACGCAGGAGAGCTTCCTACGGGCGTACCGCTCGCTGCGCAGCTTCCGTCCGTCGGCAAAATTCTCGACGTGGATTTTCGCAATCGCCTATCACGCCTGCTGCGATCGCCTCAAGCGATTGCGCCGGCAGAGCGGCAACGAACTGCCCGACCATCCGGATAGCGCTCCCGGGCCAGAGCATCAGGTGATCGCACTCGATCAGGCAGAGCGGCTGCGCGCAGCGATCGACTCACTACCCGAAAAATACCGGTCGGTGATCACGCTCTACCACCTGCAAGGCAGGCAATATGACGAGATCGCGCGCGTGCTCGATCTGCCCATGGGTACCGTGAAGACGCATCTCTTCCGTGCCAAGGAGCAACTTCGGCGCATCTTACGAGGGACTATAGAATGAGATTCGATGACGACGCATTGGACGAGGCACTCTTTGCGCTGCCGCTCGCCGAGCCGCCGCACGACCTGCGCGCCTCGATATTCGCTGCAACCATCTGGCGCGAAGCACCGGCCATCTCCGTTCCCGAAGGGATCGCGCTCGCGAGCATCGCCGCCGCTCTGGCGTGGATCGCCGTGCTGATGCTCCCGCAACTCGGCGCCACTCTCGCGAACGCCTTTTCGAATTTCGCCGTGCTCTCGTGGCTCTCGTGGCTCGGCCTCGGCGCAGCCGCCACAATCGGGGCGGCCGCCCTCACCGAATTCCAACCCACGCGCGCCTCTGCGCAAGCGGGCAAGACAACGCCGGGCGGCTAAGATAGGCGGCACCATGGAAAAGCCCCGGCGAACCGTGCTCGTTATCGAAGACGATCCCGCGATCGCCCGCGTTCTGCAACTCGAACTGGAACACGAAGGCTATCGCGTCGACGTAGCGGCCGACGGTTTGAGCGGACTCGAGAAAGCGCTGAAGGAACCCGATCTGATCGTTCTCGATCTCATGCTGCCGCGTATGGACGGAACGGAAGTCTGCAGGCGTCTTCGCGCGAAGAGCCGCGTGCCGGTCATCATGCTGACCGCAAAAGACACGGTCCCCGATCGCGTTGCCGGCCTCGACCTCGGCGCGGATGACTATCTCACCAAACCCTTTGCCACCGACGAACTGCTCGCGCGCGTACGAGCGCGGCTACGAGAGCGCGAGCCGCATTCCAACGTCATCGAGTATCGCGACGTGGTGATGGACCGCGACCGGCATGAGGTCCACCGATCGGGCAAACAGATCACGTTGACGGCGCGAGAGTACGCGCTGCTCGAGTATTTACTGCTGCATCGCAATAAAGTCCATACTCGCGACGAGCTGTTCAACGGCGTGTGGGGCAGCGATTTTCTCGGCGATTCAAACCTCATAGACGTGTACATCCGGTACTTGCGCGCAAAGATCGACGACGGCTTCCATGACAAACTGATAACGACGGTCCGCGGCGTCGGCTACACGATCAAGGATTGAGATCTACATCTTTAAGGATGCGCTGATTTATTCGGGCGCGATTTCATGATAAAATTCGTACATGGCGAACAAACAGATCACGCTTGCAACGGGCACCGGTTTTGAGCGTTATGCGAAGAAGACGCGGCGGGCGCAGTTCTTGGATGAGATGAATGAGGTCATTCCGTGGCGGCGTCTCTGCAAGATCGTCGAGCGGTACTATCCTGCCGAGGGTGGCGTTGGTCGACCGCCGGTGGGCGTGGAACGGATGCTTCGCGTGTACTTTTTGCAGCACTGGTTCAACTTGAGCGATCCCGCCGTTGAGGAAGCGCTCTACGAGAGCAATTCGATGCGCGGGTTCGTCGGCATCGACCTTGGCCGCGAGCGAGTCCCCGATGAAACGACGGTTTGTAAGTTCCGCCACCTTTTGGAGAAGCACCGCCTTGGCAAGCGCATTTTCAAAGCGATCAATTCCCATCTGGCGAAAGCGGGAATGACCGTCGGGCGCGGGACCATCGTTGACGCGACGATTATTCATGCTCCCAGTTCGACGAAGAACAAGGACGAGAAGCGCGACCCGGAGATGCACTCGACCCGGAAAGGGAATCAGTGGTACTTCGGGATGAAGGCACACATCGGTGTCGATAGTAAGACGGGCCTGGTTCACTCGCTCGTCGCGACCGCGGCCAACGTTCACGACAGCCAACCGCTTCCAGATCTCCTGCACGGTTCCGAAACCCGAGTCTGGGGCGATTCTGCGTACATGGGGCAGAAGGCTGCGATCGAGAAGCGCGCGCCCAACGCGAGGGATTTTACGAACAAACGAGCTCGTCGCAACCATCCGCTTAGCGATGCTGAGAAGGAAGTGAACCGCACGAAGTCTCGCGTGCGTGCCAAGGTCGAGCACCCATTTTGTGTTGTGAAGCGCCTTTGGGGATTCACCAAAGTCCGGTATCGTGGCATAGCAAAAAATGCAAATCGGCTCTTTGTTGCCTTCGGTCTTTCCAATCTCTTCGTGTCGCGCAACAAGCTCTTACGCTTGCAAGGGGCGTAGTGTCTCTCGAAGTCGATCTTGGGCGACTCGGAAGCGCGAATAAGCGTCAACGAGGGGCGAAATCGGCCCTAATGGGCGATCAAATCGGCTCAGATGCGCGAAAAGGCGCGCTGTCGCGCTATTGATCAGGCTATCCTTAAAGTGGCAAATTGCGCTGTGGTACTCGGCGCTGCTGGTCGTCGCGCTCTCGGTGACGAGCGGCATTCTCGTCTGGCGCTTCGGCGCGATCGTTTACAGCCAAGCGCAGCGCCGCGCCGACGTAACCCTCAGCGAGATCTTGAGCGCGGCGACGTCGACGTCACCGCTCTCCTTTCCGGGAACCTCGGGCTCGCCTCTCGAGGTGCTGCTCAACACCGACAATCTTGCATACTGGTCTTCGCCGCAGACGTGGATCGAGATTGACGCGCCGTCGGGCTCTCCGCTGGTCAAGACGACAAACCTCGGCGGCGAGCGCATCCCGCCCGCGCAGGTCGACGCCCAACACACCACGACGTTTCGCCAGGTAGAAATCCAAGGCCAACCGGCGATCGTTGAAGACCGCTTCGCGCGAATCGGATCGAGCGACGTCGTCATACACGTCGCGCAGTCGCTCGCGATCGTCTCGCGAGCGCTCGCCCAGGCGCGGCGCACGGTTACGATCGTGCTTGTCGTAGCGATCGTTGCGGTCGTGCTTCTTTCAATCTTGCTTGCGTCGCGGACGACGGGCCCCATCGCCGAGCTGGCGAGGGCGATGCGCGAGGTCGGCCTCGACCGACTCGATCGCCGGTTGAAATGGCGCAGAGGCGACGAGATCGGCGCGCTTGCCGCTGCATTCGACGACCTCCTCGAGCGTCTC